>JAGVUR010000004.1 GCA_019136135.1 Verrucomicrobiota bacterium | reverse complement strand
GGCGTTCGTGTTGGTGACTTGGGCGAGGCACGCACTGCTGGGAAACAGGACGTGTATTGCCTGGGCGGCTGTGGCCGTCGATGCTTTGACTTTGCGATTCGCGTTCCTTCCAATCCCTCCGAGATGCGTGTTTGGTATCGTGACTTTGGCGAGTCCGTCAGCGATGGCATCTTGCTTTCGATAACTGTGAATGGCGTTGAGAAGCATCGTTTTGAGAGTTGTGTCGAGGCGCCTGTGCCCAACAGTCGTCCCTTGCGTTTTGCGAAGAAGTACGACCACGAGGAGAAGCTTGCCGTGATTGACTTGTCCGAGCATGCCGGCCAGGGAGTCGTATTGAGTTTGATCGCTGACAGCAAGAAAGATACTCTCGGCGATCGGTTTCATATTGGTTTTCCGTGGTTGGTTCGCCTTCGCGAGAAAACGGAATAGTTTTTATCCGCAAAAACAACTGTGGCATTTGGAGAATGGAATTGGACGGGACGAGGTCGTTTGAGCCGATAGGCTATTTTGAGAGTTCGGCGAAATATCCTTATGACGTTCCTCGCCAGGGAGCGGTATCCAGAGGAGCTGTCGGCGTCATACGCCTTGTGGCCGGGAAGGGCTACGAGGAAGGGCTGTGCGACTTGTCTGGCTTTTCCCACATTTGGGTTTTGTACGTCTTTCACAAGAATGACGGTTGGCGTCCAAAGGTTCGTCCTCCTCGTCATGTTGACCGTAAGGTAGGCGTGTTTGCCAGTCGTTCTCCCTATCGTCCCAATCCATTGGGCATCAGCGCGGTACGCTTGGAAGGGATAAGCGGTTTGGAGGTTTGGATATCGCACCACGACTTGCTGTCTGGCACTCCTATTTTGGACATCAAGCCTTACTTGCCCTATGCGGATTCCTTTCCTGACGCAAGTTTGGGTTGGACTGGCGAGGGTTGTGAGGTGTTGGACGTCGTGTTTTTACCGCGTTGCGAGGTTGAATTGAGTTGGCTTGAGTCCCATGGGGTTGATTGTATTCGTCAATTCATCGTGACTCAGCTTGAATACGAGCCTATGAATGGCGAGCTGCATCGATTGGTGTTCATTGACGGTGAAGTCGCACTTGCGTATCGTACGTGGCGGGCTTTGTTTCAGGTTTCCGGGCGGCAAGTGCTTGTGCGGGAAATACGAAGCGGATACGATGAGCGGGAATTGAGTTCATCCGAAGACAAGTACAAGGACAAGGAACTGCATCGCCAGTTTAGAGAATTTCAGCAGGGAATGACGAAATGAGCGGTAAAGTTGCGTTGGCGTGTTTGGCATTGGGGCTTGCTGTATCCTCGTACGGCGAGGCAAGGCGAATTGGTTTTCCCAGCGATGTGTCGCTGAAGTCCCCTGACCGATGGAATCGGAATTCATCTGGACAGCTGAGATGTAGCTTTGACGAGGCTGAGGATGCCTTGCGTTTTGACGTTGTCTTTTCTCCGAGGGTTGACAAGTGGATGTATCCGGTATTCACGTTAAGCCATTTGGAGACGTTGAATGGAGCTGAGGCGATTGAGTTCGAGGTCAAGATAATTCCGGTTGGCCCGTACCTGGGCGCCCGCTTCGCCAATGTGATGCTGATGGGATTTACGGAGTTCCCGCTGCCCAAGCCCAACGAATGGCTGAAAGTACGAGTCGATCTGAGCGGGAAAAAACTGTCTGAGGCAAAGGATTTCGGATTGGGTTGGAATCCGAACAATCTTGAATGTGCGATCTTGTTCAGGGGAATTCGATTCGTGGGATCGCCGATCGCCCGTGACATCGTGCCGGCATTGGGTACGAATGCACCTGGGACGGTGGTGTTTTCGGGGCAAGGGATTGTCGTTTTCTGCACGACTCGTCTTGCCGGCCTTGAATATACGCTATGGGATTGGCGAGATCGCACCCTGCAATCCGGTGCGTGGCCAGATGGAGGCGATTTGGTTCTGAAGGACTTGCCGATTGGGTACTACAGGATTTCGACTCGTCATCCAGGAGAGACTCAATTGCGGGACTTTACCTTTGCAGTCATACCCAATCCTGAAGGTCGCAAGCGTCCGACCAGTTCGTTTTTCGGGATTGATTCGGCGCACAGCTGGCTGGCGAAGGCATCGGATTTTTCTTGTCCGTGGTACAATGGGGATGGTTTCAAGCTGGTTGCGGATTTGCTCGGTTGGAGCGGGATAGTGCACGTGCGTGACAGGCTGGGATGGACTGAAGTGAATCCGTTGCCCGAAGAACTTGAGTACGGACGCTATTTGCGGAATGCGCAGTTGCTACATTCGCATGGCTTGCTGACGACGGGGATGTTCCACGATGCTCCAGGTTGGACGGATAAGCTGAAGAGCCTCCCGGGAAACCTGGTTGCCTTGTACGAGTTTTGCAAGGACGTCGCTTCTACGTTCAAGTCCGAAACCGATGCATGGGAGTTTTGGAACGAGCAGGACATCGCGTTTGCACCCGAGCCATCCTGGGACTACATGGCTGCGATGAAGGCTGCCTACCTGGGGTTCAAGGCGGGAAACCCGGGAGTGATTGCCGCACCAGGGGCAGTCTGTTCAGGCGTCAATACCCAGTATCACGAGAACATGTACCAAAACGATGCCGCCAAGTATGCCGATATCGTCAACTACCACATCTACAACAGTCCGGCAGCGTATGCGGGCCCCTTGAAGGAATTGAGAGAATTTCAAAAACGCCATGGGATCCCAGGACGAGCCTTGTGGATTACAGAAGCGGGATGCACCCTGGAAGGCAATGCAAAAGGAGAGGGAATCAACCCGATATTCAAGGCGCATACGAAGGAACAGGAAATGCTGCAGGCTGAATTCTACGTCAAGTCGCAGATTGCCATGCAGATGGAAGGCGTCGCAAGAAACTACTATTTCGTGTTTTCGCCGTACAACGAGGGCGAGGGACACAAGGATTGGGGGTGCATGAGACGTGATGGCTCTGTCAAGCCGATCTATTCGAGCATTTCGACGATGACGTCGCAGGTGGTTGACGGCCAGCTTTTTGGGCGTGTTGCGTTGGGGCAGGGCATCAGTGCGTACCTGTATTCCTTGCCTGATGGCACCGAGACATTGGTGTATTGGCAGGAATCGTACGTGGATTCCAAGCCCGATCCCAAGCAGCCAGTCGTGAAGCTGACGCTGTCGCTCCTGGATGGGAAGTATGTTGAGACGGATATGATGGGCGGTGTGAGCGAAGTCGTTTCTCGCGATGGCAAGGCGATCGTGGAGGCGACTCGGTATCCCTCGTACCTTCGTGGAGTCAAGGGGATTTCGGTAAGCGAAGTGGCTCGGCCGGCTGGTCGTGTCGAGGGGTATCGTCCGCGTGAGGACGAGGATTTGACGGTCATCTTGCGGATTGACATGGATCCCGATGATTTTGTGGTTACTGGGATGAAGTCGTCCACGGATCTGCAGAAATCGAGTGGTCGCGTAAGGGTTCACGCATGGAATTTGGATAGCCGCAGCAAGGTAGGTCATCTGGAGGTTCGTGGTGGCGAATTGGTCGGCATGCCGGCAAGCTTGACGCTGAAACCTTGGGATGTGACGAGTTTCGAAGCGGTTTTTATGCCCAAGCCTGAACCAGGCGAGTACGATGTGCCTTTTCAACTAACGGGAGTGTTTGAAGGCAAGACTACCTCCAAACTGGCTTTCACCATTAAATGCCTTGGAATCTTCCTCAAAAACTGCGTCCAAGAAGACCTGGACCTGGCAAGACCGGAAGCCTGGAAACGAAATGATTCGGCGACGACATGCAATGTTGCTTTTGACGAGGAGGAAAATGCATTGCGATTCGATGTGGATTGGGGAGACCGACGAGTTGACAAGTGGTTCTACCCGGAACATGTACTCGACTTGCCAAAGGAAGACCTGACCGATGCGATCGCCTTGCAGTTCGATGTGAAAACAGCCCAGAACAAGGTGGAAAACGATTTCGTGCATACGTACCTGATGCTCTGCTTCAATACAGAGCACGAGAAGGGGAAATCACAGTTTCTGACCTATTTGCCACCATTGAGTCAATGGGAGACGCGCCGGATCATGTTGCGCGACTCGGCTTCGGCAGTTGATTTGGCCAGGGTGTATCAGATTCGACTGGGATGCAATCCGAAAGGAACGAAGCTCACGTTTTGGGTGAAAAACTTCAAGCTTCTGAAGGCACGCAGAAAATAGTTTTTCTTTATGTAGATGGCATCTGGGGTGCTCGTACTTAAATTATTGTCATGCCGTCAACTGCTTTTTTTAGATTGAAGATTGTCATTTTGCGCATTAACTTAAGCGCTAAAGGCATCTCAAAACCTAAATTCTCCAGACAAGAAAGGATTTTGCCATGGCTCGTTTTTTCTGTGTTGGCGTGTTGACGCTATTTTTCGGAAGCTTTCTTTGCGCCGAGAAGTTGCCGGATTTGACTCAGTTCGCCGCTTTCTCTCAAAAACAGGTTTTCCGCGAGGACTTCAATGCCGGTGCCGACCGCTGGCAACTCGGCTCAAACTGCCGGATCGTTCAGGAAGGCCGCAACGGCACGCCGGCACTGTTCATGGAACGCACCAAGCCAGGCGACTACCGATCTGCGCTGGCCTCGCTGCCGCTTCGATTGACCCCCGGCTGCAACTACTGCTGCACCGCTTGGTACAGGACCGAAGACTTGCCCGCCCAGGCCAATATCGCAGCCCCCGCCGTTGAATACCGCGAAAACAACGTTTACAAGAGCATGAAGAACCTCCAGGCCAAGGCTTCCCCGGAATGGAAAAAGGTCACTCTTTATTTTGAAGCCACTGCCGAATGCAATCTGCTCCTTCGCCTATTCTACGACTTGACTGGAAAAGCCTGGTTTGACGACCTGGAGATCAGCATTGCCGAACAAGCTGCCATCTTTCCTCTCAAGCCTATGTTGCAACACCTGGGTCCGGATGGCGATGTCCTGCTCCAATGCGTTGACAATGAACAGCTTCGGTTTCGCCCCGGCGACTTCCAGCTATTCCTGGAATGCCCAGAAATTGACCTGAAAGTCGCCAAAACACTTGACGACCGGGGGCAAGTTGCTTTCCGCCTAGGAACCCTGCCCGACGGCGAATATACCTTCCAAGCCTACCTGCTGGATCTGCGCGACAAGATCATCCTTGCCCAAGATACCTTCACCTGGTTCCGCCGCGCCAGCCTCAAGCCATCCCCGGGGCAGGCGACCCTGGACGAACATGGACGCTTCCAAGTTGATGGCAAGCCCTTTCTGCCCGTGGGAATCTACGTGACCTGGATACGCACGCTCACCGACGTAAAACGCGTAGCCGAAGGCGGCTTCAACTTTATCCATTCCTATACCGCCGCCCACCTGAATATCAAGAAAGAAGACGAGTTCAACGGCCTGCCGGCGCAAGAAATGCCAGGTACAAAAATGGGAAGCACAGAATGGGCGGAGAACGTCCGCCGATCCCTGGACCTCTTGCAACAGCATGGCTTGAAGCTGATGTCATTTCCATGTCGCGATGAATTCCGACATCCAACCATCTTGGCTGCCTATACCGCCGATGAACTGCCAACCTCCGAAATCCCGCGCCTCAGAAAGCTCCGCAACGACTATGCCCGTGCTTTCCCGCTCACTCCTGTCGTGGCGCTGACTTGCGAAGTCGAGGATGTCGGCCAATATGCCCGGGCTGCAGACTTGGTCGGTGTCGATCCTTACCCAGTGCAAACGGAAAAGTCGCGTTCCATGGCCGCTGTCCAGAATTTCATGGATCGACTGTCTCAGGATAACATCCCCTTCATGTTCGTACCCCAGGCCTTCAACTGGGGCGGGCACAAAACCGATAATTTCAGCAGGTACGTCTATCCTTCCGAAGAGCAAATCCGTTCCATGACCCTGCTGGCCGCCATCTACGGTTGCCGATGCTTTTGCTTCTACAGCTACACGACCATTTTCGAACGGACAGAGCTCAAGGATCCTGGTTCCGCCGTCACTTTTTGGCCACGGGTGACTGCCGTGGCTCGGCTGCTGCGCGAACTGGAGCCTTGGTTGCTGAGCCTGGAGCCAGCACCGGAAGTTACCTGCTCCCTCCAGAAAGACTCCGCTGTCAAAGCGAGAGCCTTTTTTACCGTCAACAACGAAGTCCGTGTGCTGATCACTGCCCAGGGACCAGGAGAGGCTCTGGCGGAATTGACAATACCGGACTGTCCGGACCTGAAATCAAAATACGGCCGTACTACCAACTTGGGAAATGGCCGCTACCTCTTCACCGCCACCGACATCGCCTCGGATGTACTGACAACCAAGGCAGAGCCATGAGCCGAGCCAAAATTCGGTTTTTCAAGGATGCGACTTCCTACTTGGACTTGAGTATGAATCTTCCTGAGTTTAGGGATCCTGTCGAGAACGTTAGCCAGCCGCCCTTGATCGTGAAGTTGACTGCCCCCAAGTCGTTCTGGGTCACTGGCGCCTTGGCGACGAGTGTTTGGCTGCCATCCAGTTTCCAAGCCTTGAGGTTGAGCTTGACGGTGATGTCTGCTTTCCTGGGATAGGTGAAGATCACGAGTTGTCCGTCGTTGCTTTTCTGGATCTTGACTGCTCCGTTTGTTGCGACCTTTCCGAAATCGACCATCGTTCCCGATGGTGTCACTCGTTCGGAGAAGTCGAGGAGTTTTTGCTTGGAATCGATCTTGACCTGGTCGGGTTCAAGGGTTGAGATTCCGACGATGTTGCCGTCCTTGTCTCGATTGACGACTATTCTTCCGATGTGGTACCTGAGATTGTCAAAATGGCTTCCTCTGAGAAGCTTTCTGTTTGTTGCGTCGAACAGTCCTATGGTAATGTCGTGGTAGTCGTGGTTTTTTGGCAGGTTTAGGGTGAAAGGTCCCGTGACGAATTGGTCGCCTCGCTTCCAGTTGTTCCATTCTCCTGGGACTTCGTGATCGTTTTGGAATGTCAGTTGATCCAGGCTTCGGCCTTTGGGATTGACGAAATGCACGAAGCAATTGACGGGGCGCTCGGGTGTGTCCAGGATTTCCCAAGAGTAGGAAATCTGGATTTTTCCATCTCCGACGTATATGCAATCCTTTAGTTTGATTTCTGCTAGTGGCTTTTGGTTGATCAGGTATGGCATGTCAAAGTGCGTTCTGGCGTCTGCGTAAACGAATTCATCGCATTCCGCATAGTCTGTGAAAGTATTTCCTTCTTGTCTTGCGGTCCAGATTGTCGCGTCTTTTGCTTGGCAGAGGACACCCCATTGCGCGATGGCGTGTTTCCCTACGATCCAAGGTTCCGGATTCCAGTTGACCCAGATGACGGCGCCCGAATCGTACATGATTCGCTGCCTTGACAACAAGCCGAGCGGGAGCGCCACGGCGGCGGGAACCATCATGCCGTCAACTTCGTAGTCGATTGCGGTGACCTTGGCGGTGCCGTACTGGGTCTGGATCGCGTGCATGATGTGGTGTTCGCTGGCGACCCAGTCGGGATTATAGACGACGGGGTTTCCGACGAATCCTGCGTGCCCGTAGGCGATTTCCTGTGCCCTGTACTTGTCCCGTCGCTTTGGTGTTCCTGCGTCAAATCCCCAGCAAAGCCGTCCCTGGGTATGCCATCTTGAGTAGTATCCCATTCCATGGTTGGTCATTTGCGGATGTACCTTGAGCAGGTTGAAGTCCAGGAAAGGGTCTTGGTCTTCGCCGCCGGTTTGCGCTTCGACGCCATCGCATGGACCTGCCCAGAAGTAGTGCATGTTTCCTTCCCCGAGGAATGGGCCTCCGTGGACTTTTCGCATGTAGTCGTAGAGTTCGCATTCGGTTTTGACCTTGAGCCTTGCGATTGCCGCCATTGGCTGGGATGCATCGTAGTCGACCCTCCAGTCTGGCGATCCGCATGTTTGGGCATCGATGTAAGCCATCGTCGTGTAGTATCTCTTGTTGATTTCGGGCGAGTTTTGCCTTGCGAACCTGATTGCTTCAGTAGCCCTGATGACGAAGCTTTGGACTTTTGTGTGTTCATTGTACCAGGCTTTCATCCATGAGCCGTCTTGGTTGAGCGCGATTGCCTTTTGGTCGAAGGATGGTGCGTCTGGATAGAGGTCGATGTAGTTTTCGTGCAGTGCGAAAAGGTATCCGCAATCTTTGGCTGCTTGTCCCAGTGCTTTCATTGCCTCCTCGCCACCGAGTTTCGGGTTTGCGGGGATGTGGTCTGGGAGTTTCACGTCATAGCCATATCGTTGCCAGATGTGGTAGATGACTCCTGCGTGGTCGATTCCATGGTCCTTAAGTTCTCTCAGTGCCTTCCCGTCATTGGCGAAGTTGCCGCCTCGAGGTCCCCAGATGTCAAGGATGATCTTGGGACCCAGGAGCGCCCTGTATTTGGAGGGTTCGAAGGGAATGTTTGGCAGGACTTCGCCAGGGTTGGGCGAGAAGGCGATGTATCCCTCCTCGTGAAGCGGGTTGCGCGTGCCGTCGGTCTTCGCATGGTATTGTGCGTCCGAGCCGACTTTTGTGGCGTCCGACTTCGTCCAGTCCAATCTCCTGTACGTAAAGAGCTTGTTTGCCTGCAGGTACATCAGTCCGCTTCCCATGTATGGGGTCTGGAAAGCCTTCCTGATCGGCGCCAGGGCAGTTCCGAGCCTCAAGGATTTTACGAGCGGCTTGTCCGCATCGGCCTTGATTGTCAACGCCTTGCCCTGGATACCGAATTTCCAGATTGCTGTCAGGACATCATCCTCCATTTCGTGGCGCGTAGTTACATTGAGCGAATCTCCGTCTCGTTTGCAGTCGATGATGTGCGTCGTCGCCGGCTTGACCAGTTCCAGTCCGCTTCCAACGGCGATTCGCATGGGCGGTTCGTCGTTGAAGGTCATGGTGAAGTCATCGAGGGTGCCTGTCCTTGGCTGGTATCGGTATGCGATTTTGCAATCTTTTGCCTTGTAGGTGAACAGCCAGGCTCCGTCTTTGTCTTGGGCGAGGGTGTTTTTGCATGGCAGGATGTTGCCGGGTACGATGCCATTGCGATTGGTGTTATTGAGTGGGAGGAGCGATGCTTTGGCCGTCGCCTTGATCGCAGGCAACTTCATCAGTTCCCTTGCCTGGTTTTCCGGCGATGCGGTTATGTCGTCTCCTGCAATGATGCAGGGATCGCCCCAATAGGAGAAGTCGAAGTCGGGCTTCTTGCTTGGACCTGGGTCGACCTGCAGGCGAACTACGCATTGCTTGCCGGCCAATTTCGCCAGGTCGAACCTGAGTGTTTTCCAGGCATCGCTTGTGACATGTTCCTTGTGGAGTTGCTTTGGCATTTCTCCTGGCTCGAATGCGAAAGCTGCGAAGGTCACGCCGTCACTTCCAGTTGGGCTGACGCAGCCATGACGCATTGCGATCGAAAATTCCAGTGTGATTGGCGTTGCCTTTGGCAGCTTGAGGCGATAGTCGACCCAGGTTTTGCCTGCACCGAGTTTCCAGGGGCTGTGGAGGAGCAGGGCGTCCTTGTCGTCTTGTCGATGTCCCAAGGTATACACGGTTCCTGTTTCCGGGTCGTCTCCGGTCCAGCCTGCCGGGAATTGTGTTTCCTTGCCACTGAACGCTTGGCATCGCACATCGTAAATACCGATATCAAGCAGGGAAGTCCGCCCCATGTCGATGGGGACAATTCCCTGTGAGAGCAATACGCAGGATGTCAATCCGAACAAAGCAAAGATCTTCACTGTCATACCGCCTTTATGTCTTGCCGGTTTTCAAAAAACAAACCACCTTAAAACCATTTTTTTCTTTTAAAGAACAACAGCATGCCGACAGCGATAAAAAACATTATGCCCAACACTATAAAATATCCGTATTTATGACGAAGTTCCGGCATGTTATCGAAATTCATGCCGTACAGTCCGACAATAAACGTCAGCGGAATAAAAACGACTGAAAAGATGGTTAGCAACGCCATGTTATCATTCATTTTTGCGCTCATCGCCGAATGATACATATTAAACTCATCGTAAATAACTTCGCGATAGTAATCGAGCAACTCAACTGCCAGATTAATATTATCTTGCAACTCTTTATAGTGCGTCCTGTTCTTTTTGCTGATGAGATCAGTATCAATTTTAACCAAATTCATGATCATCTCTTTGGCGGGCTTTATGTCGCGACTGAGATTGTTTTGTTCATGCTTGAAGTTATTGATTACTTTAAGCATCTCTTTGTCGGGCTCGAATACAATTTTTCCTTCCGCCGCCTCTACCATTTCGCCGAAAACCCCCAAGATATAGATGTAATTGTCTATAACGACATCCAGCAGCGCGAAAGCCAAATAATCGGATCCCGAGGTTCGAATCTTTGTTTTGTGTTTTCGTATTCTTTCTCTCACGGGGTTAAAAATATCACCGGGTATTTCCTGAAATGTGATAAGTATGTTTCTCCTCACGATCATGCTCAGGTTTTCAACCGAAGCTTGGTTGCTTTTTTCGTAATACCGCAACATTTTTATCGATATGAACAACCCATTGTCAAACTCTTCGACTTTTGGTCGTAAAGACGGTTGCATAATATCTGAAATAATATCGGCGGAGATATTGAGTTCCTGGGCTATGTTTATCATCAGCTCTTCGTTATGCAATCCGTCAATATTTAGCCACTTGATGGAGTCTGTATCAAGATATGCACGAATTTCGTCAACGGAATTTATTTGGGATTCGACGACTTTTTCGGGAGTTATATCGAAAATCGTCATGAGTACTTTATCGGCTTTTTTCCGTCCACGAAACTTGATTTCGTATGGCGAAAGACCGATGTCTTCTTTATTTTTAAGCGGCATGGTTGGCATTTGTTCTGCTTTTTGTTCTTGAGTTTTTGATTACAGATAATCCACAGCAAGACAATGTACTACAAAAAGAAAAAACCGCTATGATATCGCTTGAATATCAGAGCGGTTTCGGTAGGGTTTTCGCTATTGCTGGATCAATTGTTGCCAGACATGGTAGCCATCTCCGCAATAGCCTATGTTAGGTACGCTAGAGCAGTTGATGGCGACGCCGCATTTGGCGCAGGAGAAGGCGAGGGGACCATAAAGCCCCAGGATTTGGTAGGAATGGTAGTAACCGGTGTTGCCACATGGTTCAGCTGGGGGAACCTCAGTAGAGTAGCAGACCAGGTGGCAGAAACGGCATTCGTAGACGACGTATTCAGGAATGCTGGTAAGGACTGTCGTGTCGGTCGTGGTCGAAATCTCGAACCAGCGATATTCGAATCTAGAATGCGGATGCCTGTAAGGCGGTGTTCTCCAGTAGTAGATATCGTATTTGTCATAATACCATGGCGAGAACCAGAGCGATCTGCCGAAGGAATGGAAGAATGAATTGTCGTAATAGTGATGGTGATGTCTATGGTCTCTGTCATGCCTGTGGTCTCTGTCGCGCCTGTAGTCTCTGTCATGCCTGTAGTCTCTGTCACGCCTGTAGTCATCTCTTCCACGCCTATGATCCCTGCCATCCCAATCGTGCCTATCGTATTTGTATGGTCTTCCGCTATTGTCGTGGGGGTTTGGTTTTCCGACATCGGGCCTAGTTGGTTTTCCTGGCGGCCTGTCGTCAGGTCTTGTTGGTTTTCCTGGCGGCCTGTCATCAGGTTTGACGGGTGGTTTCGGCTTTTGTATTGTTCCCGGTTTTTCGACAGGTTTCACGATATTTGGCTTGAATAGCCATGTCGGTTCCGTAGGGGATCTCGTTGGTTTTTCCGGTTGTTGGTAAGGTGGTTTATTCGGTTGTTGTGGTTGCGGCCTTTGGGGTTGCGGCCTTTGGGGGTCCGGCCTTTGGGGTTGCGGCCTTTGGGGGTCCGGCCTTTGGGGATCCGGCCTTTGGGGGTCCGGCCTTTGGGGTTGCGGCCTTTGGGGATCCGGTCTTTGGGGTTCCGGTCTTTGGGGTTCCGGCCTTTGAGGTTGTGGTCTCTGAGGTTGCGGTCTTAGTTGTTGTTGTTGCGGCTGTTGTACTTGCGGTTTTTGCTCTGTTGTTTGGCGTATTGGGCTTTGATATGGACTTGCCGTTGAGCTTGGCCGTGTTCGTGTCTGTGGCCGAAGTTGTGTTGAGCGTTGCGGTGATTGATTCGGGAGTGCTTTTTGTGTTTCTGTTGGTTTTGCCTTTTCTGAGCGTCTTGGTGTCATCGTCGGGATGACGATTTCTTCTTGGTTTTCCTGCGGGACGATTTCTTGTTGGTTTTTCGGGATGACGATTTCTTGTTGGTTAATTTGTTCGTTTGGCTTGGGTCGTCTTTGTGCCAGTGCGTCATTTGAGATTACGGCAAGGCTGGCGACGGCGGCTATCAAGCTTGTTTTAAGATATGTTTTTTTCATGGTCAACCCCCCTTAGCTTAGGGCTTTTGTTTCAATTGACGCCGAGGTTTCGTACCCAGCACCTTATTCATCCTTCATCAGTATTGGAGCAACTGCACCCATGTATGGTATCCTGCGCCGCAGGTCCCTGCTGCCGGGACGGTGGCGCAATTGACCGTGACACCGCATTTCGTGCATTGGAATGCCAGCGGCCCGTACTTGCCAAGGATTTGATAGGTGTGGTAGAATCCTGGGAGGGCAGCACAGACTTCAGCTGCTGGGGCTATTGGAGAATAGTGCACCAGGTGGCAGTTTCGGCATTCGTAGATGTTGTAGCAGTCAATCGTGTAGTGGACACGGCTGAGCGTGTAGTCGTACCAATGGTAGCGGTACTTTGTTTTCGGGTGTCGATGGGGTGCTCTTCTGTGATACTTATGGGGTGGTGGCGGTGGTGGCGGACCGGGCCGATGGACGTTTGGTGGTCCTGGTTTTCCTGGGCGGCCATGTGGTGGTTCAGGCTTGTCGGGTTTTCTGGGTGGCGGCGCTGGTGGTCCTGGTCTGTCTGGTCTGCCGGGCTGGACCTGCTGTGGACCGCGTCTGTCCTCATCCCTGCGACCGGGGCCGCCGCGACGTGGTTGCGCTGTCAAGGTTGTTCCGAGGAGGAAGGCGGCAACCGCCAAGAGTGTGAAGATGTGCTTGTTCATGGTCGGACTCCTTAATTTTAATGCTACTTGCTTATTGACTTTGAATGTTCTCCCCTTGTTGTGTTCCTCACAAACCTATATGAATGAATCGGTGTGTTTTCAAAATAAATCCGTTGAAATGCAATTTTTTTGTTATTTAGAGATGTCTTGCAGCTTTTGTATCAGCTCGTCGGTCTTTGCTCTTGCATTGACGATGACTTCTGGATCCTTGGTGTATTCCTTCCAGTTTTTGGAGAGTTCCTGTGGGACATTGAGGAGTTCGTTGGCTTCCTTGAGGAGCTTGTCGTTTTCCTCGGATTTTGGGATTTCCTTAGCGACGAGTTCCTTAAGGATTTCCAGTGCTTCGAAGTCTTCGATGCCGTCCCTTAGGTTTTCGAGTCTTGTTGAGGCCAGTGGTGTCGCATCTGGTCCCGGGTAGATCAATATTCCATCGGAGTTTGTATTGTATGAAAGTGGGTTCCACGGTCTATCCGGCCATTTTGGTGCGTTCATGTTCCAGTTTTCCGTTGGCTGGTAGTGGTTGACAAGGTAGTATAGGAAGCCTGTGATCTTGTACTGGAAGAACTGCCATGGGAGGATGCGCGGCGCGACTCCTGGGAAGTCGATGAAGAAATTGGCGTATGGTTTACCTGGCCCGCAGCAGACGTATGCCCAGACTTCCTGGCCGCCTGCCTGGACTTTTCTGTATGTTTCGATGTTCTTTTCGTTGATTTGGTTTGTCAGCGGCGTCCAGATATCGAAGAGGTCCTTGTGTCGTTCATAGTATGGATTTGCGGTTTCGAGCTTTACCCATGGGAAATGCTTTTGGATGTAGGAGTGCGTGACTGGGATTGCGTAGTCGAAGTAGTCCCTGCGCGCCGTCTGCATTTCTGTTTCGTCATAGGAATGGATGTACCATGTGAAGTCCTTCCAGTTTTTTTCCTTGACGAATCCCTCCCAGCCCTTGAGCCAGTTGTGGATCGCTTCCAGGTCCTTCTTTGCCTTTTCCGGATCTTGGGACACCCCGTTGACGTTGAGCAGGCATGTTGCGTTCATGCCCCTGTCGTAGCAGTACTGCATGTCCTCCATTGCCGGGACTGTTCGTGCCCTTCCATTTTTGAGTCCCGAGTAGATGACGGTTGGGCTGAGCCTATGCGCCAGCAGGAAGTCGTACATTTCAAGCCACTTTTCCTTCGGGAGCACGTTTTCGCATTCGTATGATGTGTAGAGCACGCCGTGGCTGGTTTGGTCTGTCATATTCAGCAATTTCTTGACTTCGTCCGGCTTGTACCAGATTTCCCACATTCCCGGGCAGATGCAGAATGCCGTTTTGAGCTTCCCCCTGACCGGTAGCGAGAAGGATCTGACTGTGAGTGTCAAGGCTGCGCTTTGTGGTTGAAGTCCGTCAGCTTCAACGGTGATGACACCCATGTAGTCTCCTGGAACTGCACCATGGGGGACGTCAACGGTGAACCAGACAGGTTGGACGAATCCCGGTTCCACGTCGAATGGCTTGTTAGGCATCAGGACATCAGGCCATTGCCAGCCTTGTCTTCTGCCGTGGTTTGCGGTCCTGATGTATCCGACGGGATGGATTGCGATTGCCTTGGCTGGGAAGTCGGGGGATTCGCCGTCAGCATGATGCAGGTCTGAGGCGGTGACCTTGACGTTTTTGAGTTGCTTGTCCAACGGGAAGACGACGAGTTGGAAGGATTCTCGTTCGCGTCCTGCGGCGGCGATCTTGATCTGCCTGCTGAAGGTTCCTTGGTAGTCCTGTGCTTCACGGAAGACCTTGACCATCGGATTGGCTTGTCCGATCAGGAAATCCAGCTTGGCGTCCATTTTAAGCGGCGGATAGTCCTCGTGCCCGGCTTGGATCAGCAGTTTTGGGTTCTTGTGCTTGACGAGTTCCAAGGCGACTGATTTCCAGATCGTTTCCGAGTTGGTGTCGTTGAAGTCCGCCAGTGCCGGGTTTGGTTTTCCGCCACCATTCATCCACACTTTCTGTGGCTTCTCAAGTTGCTCGACGCCATCGATGGTCCATGATGTGATGATATACTTTGTGAAGTCGCATGTCATCGTGTAGGCTTTTCCTGGTGTCAGCGACTTCTTGCTGGAATACTTGGCATTGAGCGTCGGGATTGTTCCGGTCATTTCCATCACCATGGCGGATGCGATTCTGAAGTCGTTTCCCCATCCGCCGAATTTGGTCGGCACGAACGTCCACGTTGCCCTGAGCATATTTCCATCGAATCCGTCCGGGATTTCATTGACGGGTTGCGTTATGGTGATGATCGAGTGATTTTCCTTGGTGTTTGAGGTTGTCCTTGCGCCTTCGGGGAGGAGTTCGGAGTCGCCGATTAGCTTTAGGGAGGCCTTTTGCTCCGGCGTAAGCTTTGTGAAGTCGATATGGAAGAGTTGTTGTGCGCAGAGGCAGAACGTTGCGAGCAGGAGTAGGGTAGCGAATTTTTTCATGGTGTCGATTTTATGCATTTATTTGTTCACGAGTTTCTCGATGAGTTCATCCACGTTTTGTCTTGCGTTGAGGATGACCTTTGGGTCTTTGGTATATTCGGTCCAGGATTTTGTGACTGAATCCGGGACGGTCAGGAGTGCTCTTGCTTGATCAAGCAATTGCTTGTCTTCGTCATTTTTCGGCTTGAAAGCATCTGCCCGTTCCTTGAGGATTTCGAGTGCCTCGTAGTCTTCGATGCCGTCCCTGAGGTTTTCGAGCCTAGTGGAGGCGAGCGGGGTCATGTCCGGTCCCGGGTAGATGAGGATGCCGTCTGAATTGGTGCCTAGGATGACAGGATTCCAGGGTCTTTCAGGCCATTTTGGCCCTTCCATGTTCCAGTTTTCGTTTTGGTCGTAGAAGTTGATGAGGTAGTAGAGGAATCCTGTGATTCCTCGCTGGTAGTATTGCCATGGCAGGATTCTCGGGTCAACTCCTGGGAAGTCGATGAACAGGTTTGCGTACGGTCTTCCAGGTCCGCAGCAGACGTATGCCCAGACTTCCTGCCCGTCCTCCTGGGCCTTCTTGTAGGGAGCCATGTCCTTGATTTGCGAGGTTATTGGCGTCCAGATGTCAAACCTGGTCTTGTGTCGTTCGATGTACGGGTTTGCTGTTTCCCGTTTGAGCCATGGGAAGTGCTTTCCGACATAGTCGTGGTTTTTTTCGATGGCGTAGTCGTAGTAGTCCTTGTTTTGCGGCCTCATTTCTGTTTCATCGTAGGAATGGAGGTACCATGTAAAGTCGCTCCAGTTCTTTTCCTTGACGAATTTCTCCCAAGATTCGAGCCATTTGTGCAGGTCTTGCAGGTATTCTTCTGCTTGTTTCGGGTCTTTTGATATTCCGCCGATGCATACAATGCAGTTGGCGTTCATGCCCCTGTCGTAGCAATACTGCATATCTTCCATTGGCGGTACTGTTCTTGATTTTCCGCGTTTGAGTCCGGAGTAGATCACTGAGGGACTCAGTCGGTGCGCCAGCAGGAAGTCGTACATTTCAAGCCATTTTTCCCTTGGGAGCACGTCCTGGCATTCGTATGAGGTGTAGAGCGGGCCGTGCCCTGACTTGTCAGTCATCCCCAGGCGTTTCTTGACTTCTTCTGGTTTGTACCAGATTTCCCACATTCCTGGATTGATGCAGAAAGCTGTCTTGAGTTTTCCCCTGAGCGGCAGCGAGAACGGTCTTACTGTCAGCGAGATTGTCGCCATTTGCGGTTTGAGTCCATCTGCCTTGACGTGTATGAATCCCCTGTATTCTCCTGGCGCTGTTCCGTGCGGAACGTTTGCAGTGAACCAGATTGGCTGGACGAAGCCAGGCTCCACGTCGAAGGGCTTGTTTGGCATCAGGACATCAGGCCATTCCCAATTGGGCTTGAGACCTTTGTTGGGATTGCTGCGAACGTACCCGACGGGATTGACGGTGAAGTTATCGGCCTTGAAGGCGGGCATGGATAGATCTTCGGGAATCAGGTCAGTCATAGACACCGTCACGTTTTTCAGCTGCTTGTCCAGGGGGAATACGACCAGCTGGAAAGATTCGCGCTCGCGTCCCGCCGCGGCGATGCTGATCCGCCGGTCAAAAGTCCCGGCAAAGAGCTGTGCCTCGCGGAAAATCTTGTCCATCGGGCTGGCCTGGGCAAGGAGGAAATCCATTTTTTCGCCTGATGCGTGAGTCGGGAAATCGCTCCATCCTGCGAATTTGAGCTGGTCGATGTTGTCGTACTTGATTTGTTCCAAGACGACTTTTTTCCAGGTTGTCTTTGACTTTGTTTCCTTGAAGTCCGCGAATCGGACTGTGATGTTTTGTGTTCCTTTTCTCCATGTTGGCGTTGGTTTGTCCAGTTGTTCCTTGCCATTGATCTTCCATGAGGTGATCAGGTGCTTTGAGAAGTCGCAAGACATTGTGCAGGTTTCGCCGGGGACCAAGTTGGTTTTCGCTGGAATCTTGGCGTTGAGCATTGGCTTCTTGTTGCAGATTTCGACGACTAGGCCTCCTGGCACATGGAAGTCATTCCCCCATCCGCCGATGACATTGGGTATGAATGTCCAGGTGATCCTGAAGATGTTTCCGTCATAGCCGTCAAGGAAGGTGTCGTACGCAGTTGGCGAATGGGCCATTGCGTGGGCTGTTTGGTCCTCTGATGTATCGGTGACCAGTCCCTCTGGCGTGAACGTCACTTTCCCGTCAAGTTTCCAGGCTTTTTTCTGTTCGTCGCCTACGGTTCCCAAGTCGAGTTCGAATAGGTTTTGCGCATAAGTCGAGGAGATTGCGATGAATGCGGCGAAAAAAAGGAATACACGTCTCATTTCATCTCCGAAAATCGAATAATTGTGGTTGTTTTGTTGTTTATTCTATTTTATGAATGTATAGTTTTGGGCACTAAATTCAAGATAGGCAAGTAAAAAAAGCAGGAGCATATGGGATGAGTTGCATCAAGGCGGTCTTCGGGGCTTGTTTGGCGATTGGCGTTGCCTGCCAGGGCGAGAATTTGGTGTCGAACGGCAATTTTTGGCAGTATGGTCGCCGTTCACGGGAGGCGACTGGTTGGGCTTATTCCGGTCATTCTCGCGGTTCTGCCCGAGTCGATCCTAGTGTTCGCTATGGCGAATCTGCGTCTTTACGCTTGTCGGTTCCCGATATTGAGGCAGGTTCGGAATGGACTTGGGTTACGAGCGAGGTAAGCGGTTTGCTTCCCGGTGTTCCTTATACGTTGAGTTTGATGGTGAAGACGTCTGTGCCGGAAAAGTCAATGGCGTATGCCTCGTTGAACTGCTATGCCAAGGACGGCAGTGCTCGGAAGCGCATAAAGACCAACGACAGCTCGAAGGTCGTTGGCGATTCGGATTGGACGCAAATCGTGCTGACGATACCTGAACTTGAGCCAAAAACCAATATGGTTCTGGTGCACTTGTGCGTCTATGGCTCGGGAACAGCTTGGTTCACCAATGTGAAAGTGGAGGCCGGGGACAAGGCGACGGCGTTCACCCCGTCGCCCGCCGACCGCCTGGCAATCGAGGACAAGCTGGCTTGTGAAGCGGAGCAAAAGGCGTGGCGAAATGCCTCGGGCTGGAAGGATGACGCGACGCGGATCAAGGTCGCGATCCTGGACATGGGACTTGATGACCAGAAGGGCGAGTGGGGGCAGGCGACGTCGCCGCAACGATTGCGCGACATGCTGGCGAAGGATTGGAAGCTCGGCACGGCGCTGTCGTACGATATTTACATCCTTGACACGAAGGCGAGTTCGAATCCCGCGATTCTGAACGTGAACCACTTCAATGTCGCCATCGTTCCTACGGGAAGCTGGTTCCCTTTGGACAGTGCTGATGCGTTCAGAAGCTTTCTTCACGATGGCGGCTCGATGCTCGCCAGCGGAGGATATGCCTTTGACAACCTGCTTGTCCAAGACAAAAATGGACGCTGGGACAAGCTAGGCGAGGTGGATCGGGCTGGACTCAAGGGAACCTTCCCGATGGCATTGCCCCTTGAGGACTGGAAACCGTCCGCATACGAAGGAACTACGACGAAGATCGAAGCCGTAACAGGATACGGAGGCGAAAAGGCGATCAGAATCTCAACTGCCAACATGGCGGCGTACAATACAGGAATCTGCAAAGTGCCGGAAGGGCTTCCCGAGGACTGGTCCGTAATCAGCTTCTGGGCGCGAGGCGACCAGGGAACCAACAAGGCATGGGTGGAATTCGGGGAGCGAGACGGCTCCAGATGGCATAAGGCGATCGAACTTAAAAATGAATGGACATACCATGTCCTCACACAAGGTGATTTCGAGTATTGGTTCGACAACCCCAGCGTAGGGCGAGGCGGGGAAAAGGATTTCCTGAACCCCGCAAACGCAGCAAGTTTCCAATTTGGAGTCGCAGGGGATATCGTCTCCAAGGGACGGGCACATGGCATCGAAATCTGCGACGTAAAGGTCGGAACCGATCCCTTGAGACGGGAACGGCTCCGTAAAATCCCGCAAATGAACTCCAGAACCGGTTTGATCAGAGACGCGATTCATCTGGTCGATGAGCAAATCAGCGCCTTCGATCCGTCATTCGTACTCGAAAACGTCTCGGCAATGACCTGGAAAGGCGAATTGGGCGAGAAGCCCAAGATTAATTTCACTGGGCAAGCTACAGGCTACGCTGCCATCGGCCAATTGTGCTTGAATGGGCATGGTTTCGGACCTAATCGAGCCAGATGGAACGAGTTGATTGCGGGATATTCGCCTGAGGGCGAGTATCGTGGTCCCGTCGCGGCGATCCTAAGGCATTACGAAGGATACTACGCAGGATCAAGATGGGCGATCTTCGGGGTTGACAATGGCGATGTCCTGGATGCGCCCATCCTCCAGGAGACGATGAAGCAACTCTGCCAGGATGTGTTCCTCGGATACTTGACCAGCGGCTACTTATGCTATCGTCGTGGCGAGACCGCCGAATTGAAGGCGTACGTTTCTTGCTTCAGGGCATCAGGATTTTCTGGGCGAGTCCGTTTTTCATTACGTGGTCGTGACGGTGCGCTGCTGGGTGTTGTCGAGGAGTCTGTATCGTATTCCGAGGACAGCAACGGTCATGTCATCGGCAAGTGGGTTGTTCCCGAATCCTGTCCGGACTACTTGATGGTCACTGCAGAGTTGCTTGACAGCGACGGCAAGGTGATTGACCAGCTGTCTACAGGCCTTGTCATCTGGACGCCATCGACGCTTGCCAAGGGACCCAAGCTGGGCATCGACGGCTCGTACTTCACCTTGGATGGGCAGGCTAAGTTCTGGTTGGGCGCACAGAATTTCTGGGGGCAGGTCCGGTCGGTCACGGCTCGTTCCCCGGAGATGTTCGACCGTGATTTCGAGATGATGCGCGCCTACGGAATGCGTTGGTCGAGATGCTTCCTGACCTGCCGCGACGAATTCGAGAAGCGATTTAGCGATGCGGTCGTCCAATTGGCACAATACCACGGAATCGTACTCTACCATACCCCGAACCAGTTCAATACCGCTAATCCCGACGAGTTGGCAAGGCAAAAGGCGCTCCTCGCCGAAATAACCGAACGATACAAGGACGTGCCTGGACTGGCAGTCGATATCTGCAATGAACAATACACGAATTTCAAGAAGGAGGATTTCATCAAGGCGCTTGGCTACGAACCGAAAACAATAGGCAGTTGGGACGACCCAAAAGTCTATGGAACGTACCTGAAGGCGACCGAAGTCCTGCGAAATTGGGGACATAACGGGCGAGAAGGCGTGAGGCAAGTGCGAAAAGACGTGCCGGTGACCGTGGGCTGGGGGCAAGGATGGGCTGGCGGAATGTCGTCGAAAGACGTCCAAATCTCCTCCCTCGACCTGGATTTCATCGACAGGCATTACTACGGGAAGCTGGAACTGATGCCCGCAGACGTGAAGGACATCGACCAACGCGTGCTGGGAAAACCATTCATCCTCGGAGAGTGTGGAGCCAAATGCCATCCGACCTGGAGGTACTGGAAAATGGCTAGCGCCTGGGAAACCGGAGAAACAGAGGAGGAATACACCGACCGATTCCGATACCTGATTTCCCACGTCTTCGGAATGGGAGGTGCCGCGCTGCTGGCATGGCATTGGCGAGACCCGATGGAGGGGATCTTCCCTTGCGGACAAATCCATAGCACATGGGTTCCGAGAAAAGCCGCCGGGGAAGTTGCACGACTGGCCAAGCTCTTAGGCAACCTGACCCTGAAGCCGGAAGCGCCGGATACTGTCCTCTTGCTGGGGGACTACCTGAGGCATACAGCCTTGAGAATGAAGATGGTGGAGTCGGAACATGCCGCTTCGAATACGCTCCTTTGGCTGGGAGCCAACTACTCGCTTCTGCCTGATGGCGAATTGGGACGATTGCCCAAAACTGTCAAGACCATCGTCTATCCAACACCGCAAGTGGTCAGTGACGACACATTCGAGCAACTTGGCCAATTCGTCCAAAATGGAGGCATCTTGTGGCTGACTGGAGATATTTCCATCGCCAAGCCAGGCGAAGTCAAATCCGACCGTCTGGAAAAGCTCTGCGGAGTCAAGGCGGTGTCTGGTGCAGGCAGCGAACCGCTCAAGGGCGGACTGACCGTCTCTTCCTCAGGCGCAACAAGCGTTGCCGAGGGAGTTTTTGAGCACCGTCTTGGCAAGGGACGGGTATTCTTCAGCCACAAGTTGTTGGAACTCGACAACGCCTCCCAACAGTTGCTTAGGGATTGCTACGGAAAACTGCTGGAAGTATCGGGTGCTTCGACAACCCGGCGTCCCCAAGATCCCGAAAGCCTGGAGACCTTCAGAGTTCCAGGTCAGGGTGCCACGGGATGGGTCTTCTGGAATACAGGCAAGGAACCCGTCACAATCCAACGCCATGGCAAGACAATCATAGTCCAGCCTAAGCGTGGACGGTATCTCCAAGTCGCCGATGACGGCTCAATCCAGCAAGACGATATCCTTTAAGCGAAAATCAATAAATAAGTTTTTGAGGTGTCAACTTGCTACAACCGATTTTTGGGGGATCCTAAATGCAGGGGCGAAATTATTAAAATGGATCAGTCTGCTGTAGCACCTTTACAAGGTGCCTTGATTTGAGGGCATCCCACCCCAAGCTAAAGCATGGGGTTAAGCATGGTTAATCACCTACGGTGCAAAGTCTTACATCTTCTTTTCCTGTTCATGCGTCCCATGCAATTTCCCAATTTGACTGGTTATATGTCCATGCATTTACGCTATATGTGAAGTTAGTTGCATCAAGTTGATTTCCGCAGAAAAAGTTTTTTCACATGATGTCATTGATTTTACATTGGTCACTGGCTATACTAAAATAAGTATTTTATATGCTTTTTTTTGGGGGGCGGCTTTGCCATAAATGTTTGGAAGTCGCCCCTCGCTTTTTATCTGCTACACACAAAAAAACCAAAATGCCACAATTACTTATCTCCCATTCGGTCGATCCGACGCTTAACCTTGCATTAGAAGAACTACTTGCGACGGAAGCCACCCAAGATATCTTCATGCTTTGGCGCAACGACGCCTCCATCATCGTTGGAAGGCATCAAAATACCTCTGCCGAGATTGACGAGTCCTTTGTCCGTTCCCGAAACATTCGCGTGGTTCGTCGGATTACTGGCGGTGGTGCGGTTTACCATGATCTGGGCAATATCAACTTCAGCTGCATTTCGCTGGAACGTACTTGGGATGACGAATCGGCAATTCGCTTTACCGCCCCAATCATCCACGCGCTCAAGGTCATTGGACTGGACGCGCAATTTTCGGGCAGAAACGACATCCTTGCCAACAACTGCAAGATATCAGGTTGCGCTCGAAGCGTCACCCGAGACCATACGCTCTTTCACGGAACGCTGCTCTTCAATGCAGACCTTTCGGTCCTCGCGAAGGCACTGAAACCCGATCCTGACAAGATCCGGTCAAAGGGAATCAAATCCGTCAGGGCAAGGGTCGGAAACATCATCGACATGCTTGATCGTCCCGATGCCCCTGCTACCACCGACGTGTTTCTGAAACGGCTCCTGGACGCCATTCAAGACATGTTCGGCCAACCATTCACGACGCCTTCCGATGATTTGCTTGCCAAGGCCGAGAATCTCGCCAACGACAAATACCGTACCTGGGAATGGAACTTCGGAACTAGCCTCCAATATGACTTTTCCAACAGGCTCGTCTTTCAGGGCGGCATCATCCAGGCCAATCTCAACGTTCAGGACAACGCCATCCAAAATCTGAAATTCACAGGGGATTTCTTCGGCTCCTCATCCATTGATCAACTCGTCGATACCATCAATGGCACCCGGCCGAGGCGGGGCAACCTCATCGACGCGCTCAAAGACGTCGCAATTACCGAGTACATTTCAGGCATTACCCTTGATCAACTCGTGAATCTTCTCGCTATTTCAGATTGACGATTCAACAAAATGATTACGGAGCTGTTGCTTTAATCCTAAAAAAAGCAGTTGAAGCTGGATTTTTTCCTAATTGGCTTATTATCAAATGGTTAGAAAGTTTATTTATTTCACCATGCTGGTGAATTGAAATGCGTCGGTCTTCTGTAGCGCCTTTACAAGGCGCCTGGCATGGGGGCATCCTATCCCCGGGCTGAAGCCCGGGGTTAAGCAATAGGGGTAGGGATGGCGCTTGCGCGCCACCCCTCCCTCCGAACCGGACGTGCGGATTTCCCGCATCCGGCTCTCCGGTCATCGGGTTGCCCTTTTCAGGGAT
>JAGVUR010000081.1 GCA_019136135.1 Verrucomicrobiota bacterium | reverse complement strand
ACGAGAGGCTTCACTTATGCATAAGTTAAAGATAGAGAATTGTATGGATACGAAAGAACAAGACAAGCAAGTCGAAGCATTGGAAGCTCTTGAATTGCCGGCGGGGTTCGCCTACGAAGCCCCAACGCTGCAGATGTTTTCGTTTGAAAGCATATTGGGGAATGGAATCTCCGGTTGCGATATCCCAGATGGCAAAACCTATGGTGACGGAGAAGGCGGCTGGAGCGAAGAACCATAAGTCGTCAGCCGGGGGAACCTGAACCAGCAAATAACAAGGGCGGCGGATCAAGCTATGATTCGCCGCCCTTTGTTGTGTCCTGAGTCTTGCCTAGGGCTTGCATGTATTGTGGGCTATAAAAAGCAGTTGAAGCTGGATTTTATTCCTAATGTTGGTGAATTGAAATGCGTCGGTCTTCTGTAGCGCCTTTACAAGGCGCCCGGCATGGGGGCATCCTGTCCCCGGGCTGAAGCCCGGGGTTAAGCATGGTCAGGCGCCGACGGCGCAAAGTCTTTGGCGCAAACCGATCGTCCGCAATCCACACGGGCGAAACCACGGATCAGACAAGGACGATAGTTCGGACTTGTCGTTGGGATTGTAATGCATTGCGCTGTAAGCGCTTAACGATGCTTAACCCCAGACTTCAGTCTGGGGAGGGAAACCCGCCTAGAGACCATGCCTTGTAAAGGCACTACAATCATAAGGCGTCAACTGCTTTTTTTAGGCTAATCGTTTTCCAGGATATTCATTTCGCCGAGTGCGCTTGAGAATTCGACGACTTTTTTGAAGAAGCATGGGGCGTGGTTTGCCTCGCAGAATCCATCTGTCTTCGAGTTTCCGCATGGCGACTTGGTCAATCGCTTCGGGCATGAGTCGTTATGGAGTGCATAGCAGGCTTCCGTCCCTGGCTTGAACATGTTCTTGACGATTTTTGCGGGGAGTGATTTTGCGGAAGGCTTCATCAATCTCGCCTTAAGGACCTGAAGCGTTGGCGGTTGCTCGATCGAGGATTTTGCCAGCTCGCAGATTTGCTCGTCATAGTTTAGGACTTGCGGGTCGAGGAGATTGGTGAAGAGGTAGTGGTTTCTTGAGGTTGAGTGCAGCGTGGGCGTTGGCGCGAAGGAGATGTCTCCATGGAACTGGTTCCATCTTTCGAGCCAAGTTGCGTAGGATGTGATGTCCTTTTGGAGTTCTGCGAGTCGGCGGTGGAATTCCCTAAGTTTGTCTGCCTGGAAGATGCCCCTGATCTGCAGTCCGCTGTATCCGAGCCACTTGTATCCGATCGCCTGCAACGTGGCGAGGTTGAACTGGTAGTCTTCGAAGTTCTTTTCGTCGTCGGTGTGCCGTTGCAAGGCGGCTGCAACGGGTAGCGGGAACGCCAGGCCGGGAACGTCGATATTGGGGAGCTGCCGTGCTTCCTCGCAGGTAAGGAGGAACAACCTTGCCAGGGTCGGGCGAACCAATTCGCGCATCTGCATGAACCATTGAAGTTCCTGGGCCTTTTTCATGTCCCAGCCTGCCTGGGCAACCAGGAACTCGCTGCCGCGATGGCACTTCCGAACCATTTTCGCGTATTGAAGGCACTGGTCCTCAGGCGTGTACTTGTAGGGATTGACCACAGCACCACGAGTGAAGTTGGGCTGGAGGGTGTCCAATGAAGACAAAATATCCAATGAATCCACGTAGCCGGGAGTCAAAGGAGCGTAATGACCACGCTTGTCGGGAGTGTGCAAGGGAGATAGGTTCCCGGTCGCGACAAGGACATTGGATATCCCTACCGACTTCGCTTCCGCAGCCTCGGTCTTGATGTTGTACAAGGAACGCCCTTGGCCCGACAAGGTCATGACGACGGGACGCTGGGTCATCGCTTGAAGCTGTGCAAGGGACTTTGTGGTGGTCGTCGTCGTCCCGTCCTCCAGCAGGGAGTTCAGGTTGAAGGAGAGTTCGTCCCCCGGGAAAAGGTTGTCTGCTGCCTTGGCCAGGGCGATCGCCAGTGGCGACAGGGTGCCATCCAACTCGGACCTGAGTTCAAGCTGGACGAAAAAAGTGGATTTGTTCAGCAGTTGGGCTATGTCGGGCTTGAGGTCGAAATTGATGTTCAGTTGGCGATCGTCTTGTTTGGTAGGCATTGAGTGGTATCTCCGTAAACCATGGGAATTCTGTCCATATGCTTTACTATAAAGAATGTAGGGCATTCTTCCAATAATAGGAAAGGAAAAAACTTGCCTTTGTGGGATGGGACTGGGACTGGGACCTATGTGACGAATGGGACGAATGTGACCAATGGGACTGGAGTCTGGGACTATGGGACGGGTCGGACAGGGTCGGACAGGGTCGGACAGGGTCGGACAGGGTCGGACAGGGTCAGACAGAGTCGGACAGGGTCGGACAGGGTCGGACAGGGTCGGACAGGCACTTCTATGACAAAATGACAATATTACCATTTTTGTCACTTCATCGCTGGAATTCAATGGAAGTGGGTGTATGTTAAGGCCTGTTTTTGTAAATGGAGTCATTTGTTTATGCGTTGATAATTTAGTTTTAGGAATCATCAAGGAGCACTACAGGATGTCATTTAAGAAGCAAGTTTTGATGTTGGTTGTATCGGCGGTCATGGGTCTTTGCATGATTGCCGAGGGATCTGGATTTACGATTTTGGAGCAATCGACGGCTGGTTTGGGGCGTTCGTTGGCTGGTATGACCGTTGACATCAACGAGCCTGGCGCGTTGTACTTCAACCCATCTGTTTCGTCTTGGTTCGACACGACCACGATTACGGCTGGAATCAACATGCTGCACGTGAAGGCTGACATTTCCACTCGTCCTGGCACGAGCGATTGGCTGGGCGATTACGATGGCGGCAATGGTGGCGGCTGGGCTTCTGTTCCGAACTTCTACATGGTTCATCCGATTACCGAGGACATCGCATTGGGTTTGGACTTCTCTGCTACTTCGGGTACTGCGACTCACTGGAGCAAGCATTCCGTGGTCAGGTATGAATCTGTTGACTGCGAGATTTCGGTCGTCGAGTTTGCCCCGTCGATTTCCTGGAAATTGCTTGACAACCTTTCTATTGGTGCCAGTTTGATTGTCCAGTACGCGGACGTCGAAATGACTCGTGCCGTTCCGACGATTCCCGGGGTTTTCCAGGATGGCTGGCTTAAGCTCAAGGGCGATTCATGGGCTTTGGGCTATCAGCTTGGTGTGACCTATCAGCCCTTTGAGAAGACCCGGCTTGGCTTGAGCTATCGTTCTCGCATGACCCAGGAGCTGGAACTGGATGGCAGAATGACGAAGATGCCGAGTATGATCGGCAACAGGCGCGGCGATGCGGATGCTGATCTGGATTTGCCGGCGGTCGTCAACTTCGGCATTTGGCAAGACCTGAATGAGCGTTGGGCGGTGATGGCTGACGTCAGCTGGACCAAGGCGTCGCAGTTTGACGCTCTGGTGCTGGAAGTCGATCCGGACTCGAGCCTTGCCGAACTCACTGGCGATCGCACTGTCATGGAGATGAAGTGGAAGGACACCTGGCGCTTCGCTTTGGGAACCCAGTACAAGTACAGCGAGAAGCTGACGCTCAGGGCTGGCGCTGCCTACGACAGGACGCCGATTCCTTCGCCCGCCTACAGGCAACCTGTCCTTCCTGACGTGGACCGCTACTGGTTCTCCGTTGGTGCCTCGTACCAAGTCACGAAGAACATCAGGCTCGATGCAGGTTATGTAAGGCTGCTCTTCGATAGCGACTACATGGATCTGGATCGCGGAAGCTACAGGGTCGTGACCAAGTGCACCGGTCATACCGACATCTACTCCTTGTCCTTGACCTATACTTTCTAATTCTTACTGAAAACCATCAATCATACAACCCGCCACCCAACAATTTAAGAAGGGTGGCGGGTTGCTTTTTGCCCGTAAAACCAAGGCAGGAATACTTTTACCCTAAAAAAAGCAGCTGAAATCGGATTTTGTTCCTAATTGGTTGATTATCAAAGGATTGAAAAGTTTGTTCATTTCACCATATTGGTGAAATGCATTGAAAAAAAAGTTTTCATGCCATGACAAGCAACTTCATTTTGGGTTGCGAACACTAGCCCCAACGGGGCATGATATACCAGCCCAGGGTAAGCACACCGAAGGTGTGTGCGCCACCCTGGGGCCGAGGTTCCCCCCCCCTCCAACAGCCTCAAGCCCTGTAAGGGCGCGACATGGTTGCGTTCAATGCCGGATGTACCTTTCATCGTAGCCTGAACCCGTCCGGGCGTTGCCGGGGTTGCTATGTCACGCCCTTTCAGGGCTTTGTTCGGGGTTGGCGATCCATAACCCAGGGCGTTGCCCTGGGCTAGTATATCGCGCCCTTTCAGGGCTTGCTGCAATCACGCCAGAAAGAGGCATGTCACATGCTTTTTGAGTACGAAACCGATGATTTTTTTGCGTTGGTTCAGCGTTGGGTTTTCGAGGAAAACAGCTCCCCGTCACAGAACCTAAAACTCCACAAAAACCAGTGGCAACGTCCCATAGTCCCAGTTTCCCAGTCCCATGGGTCACATTTGTCTCATAGGTCTCATTTGTCCCAGTCCCAGTCACATAGTTCGACCTGCCCGACCTGTCCGACTAGGAACGTACCTTTTTTAGTCGCTTGACTTCCGCCGTCGCTTGAATACGAGCACCCGGGATGCCCGTACCTAAACTGTTGTCATGGCGTCAACTGCTTTTTTTAGGTTAATTTTAGAACAGCTCCTTAGTCTCGTTTATTTTGCCATTTGTTTGCGGCGTCTAGGTCTATTGGGGTACCGATTCCATTTTTGTAGCATCTTGCGAGGTTTTGATAGGCTTCCAGGATGCCTTCGTTTGCGGCTTCAAGGTAAAGCTTGAATGCCTGTTCAGGATCTTTTTTGATTCCTGTTCCGTTTTCCATGCATCTTGCCAGGGTGATTTTTGCTTCGTCGCACCCCTTTTCGATTGCTTCCTTGTAGAATTGGACTGCTTTTTCGTAATCCTGCTTGAAGCCGAGTCCCTTTTCATAGCATTCGCCCAGGCTGCACCAGGCGATCGGTTCGTCGGCTTCCTTTGCTTTTGTATAGAGTTTGATTGCCTGTTGGATGTCCTGTTGGACTCCACGTCCTTTTTCGTAGCAATCGCCAAGGTTGTTGATCGCTACTGGGATGCCGGCGTCGGCGGCTTGCTTGACCCAGAAGAATTCAAGTTCGAAGTTTTGTTCTGTTCCTCGTCCTTGGTTGTAGCAGATGCTGAGGGAGAATTGCGCCTGAGGGTCGTTTTGGGTTGCGGCCTCGGTAAAGAGTTCGAAGGCTCGCTTGTAGTTTTTTTCGATGCCTTTGCCCCAATAAAGGCATCGTCCAAGGGCTGTGTAGGCCGGAATGAATTTGGCTTCAATCGCCTTTTCGTAGCAGGCTATCGCTTGGGCTTTGTCTTCCTGGCATCCCGTTCCATTGAAGTAGTGGACGCCTAGGTTGTAAAGGGCGATTCCGATATTGTGTTCTGCGGCGAGCTTGTAGTATTGGACTGCCTTTTCCGGGTTGATGTCGATGTTTTCACGTCCGAAATCATAGACGAGTGCGGCATGTGTTTGCGCTTCGGGATGCCCTTTCTGGGCGGCCTTGATCAGCCAGAGGAGACCTTCTGCGGTTTTGTCCTTGGTACCGAGTTGCTCGACGTAGCAGTATCCGAGTCCGAACATCGCCTGTGCGTCTCCCAGGTCGGCGGCTTGCTTGAAGTGGGCGCAGGCGCGATCGATGTCTGGCTGTCCAGTTGTTCCATTGAGGTAGCAGTATGCGAGGTCGCGCATTGCCGGGATGCAGCCCAGGTCGGCGGCTTCGCGAAGGCATTCCAGTCCGACTTCAGGGTCTTTGCTGACTCCGACACCCTGGAGGTAGCATTGGGCTAGTTTCCAGACTGCGACTGGAAGTTCGTAGTCGGCGGCTTGTTTCCACCAATCGAAGGCAAGGGCGTCGTCATGTCCCACCCCCAATCCATCCTTGTAGCACTGCGCGACGAGGTTCATGGCGTCCGGGTTGCCTTGTTCGGCGGCATTTTTCGCCAGGTTGAAGGCATTTTTCCGCGCCTGCTCATCGGTTTCCTTGTCATGGTTCAGGATCAATGAAGCAAGGATGAATTGGAGTTCTGGATCCGTGCCGTCGTACCCCTTGATTTCTCGATATGCGGCATCGTAGTTATTGTTTTTGAACTCTTGTATCGCGAGTTCAGGATCAAGTGCGAAAGCGGTCACGCAAGTTAGGATGAGGATGGTTAAAGTCTTCATGATTTCACCTTTTGAGGCTATGGTTTAAGGGTCTTGCGTGACCACAATCAGGCGATTGTGTCAGCGAAGCTTCGGTGCTTTCCAGGCGTGGGCTTTGGCGCCTTGGTAGAGCGCTTCCATCACTGCGGAGCGAAGCGCGGCTTCACGAGGGGAGACAAGCTTGACTTTTTTGCCGACGACGCCGTCGAGGAACAGGTCGAAGGCATGTGGCTCTATTTCGGGAAGGTCGGTCCAGGGCGACTTTCCGTCTGCCCCGGGTATGTTTTTTGAGGTGATGAAGAGCTGTCCGTTGTTGACGTGGGCATGTCCTTCTGTACCTGAGATAATGAGTTGTACGGGGTTTTGGACATCGACCCAGCCAGCGGCGAGGGTGGCGATTGTTCCGTCTGGGAATTGGAGGAGTCCTTCGCCTGTTTCATCGCATCCGGGGTATCTTCCCGTGACTTCCTGGATTGAGGCGGTCACTGCCGTTGGCACCTGGTCGAGGAGCCAGAGGATGATATCGAGGGAGTGGGTGCCCAGGTCGCCAAAGCCGCCGCAGCCTGCGATCGTCGGGTTTGCCATCCAGCGCCATTCGGTATCGAACCATCCGCCCAGGGAGCCGGAGTGGCAATTGGAGTGGCGAAGGCGGGTGATCTTGCCGAAGGCGCCGTCCTTGACAAGCTTCTTCAGGAGGATATGGATAGGTTGACCGCGCATGAAATAGCCGGTCTGGAAGAGAAGGTTGGCGTCTTCGATCGCGTTCGCCATTTTCCATGCGTCGCTCGAAGCAAAGCCCAAAGGCTTTTCGACATACATGTGCTTCTTTGCGTTGACTGCGCGGAGAACCAGGTCTTCGTGCTTGTTGGTCTCTGAGCAGATGACGACGGCGTCGATCGAAGGATCTTCCCAGATCCTGCAGTGGCAATCGACGGATTGGCCGCCGAGCTTTTCTGCTGTCGCCTTGGCGCGGTCTTCGTTGTGGTCCCAGACCTTGACGACCTTGAGGTCTTTGCGCGCGGCCATTTTGTTGACGAAGTTGGGCGTGTGGATGTGCCCGCATCCTACGAGTGCGAGTTTCTTCATTGTTTGTTTCCTTGTGTTTGTGTTTTGTTTTCGAGTATGCTATCCAGAAATTGGAGTGCTTGATCCATCGTATTGAATTCGCCATCGATTTGCGCTTCGAAGCATTTTTGCAGGATTGGGGCGAAGTGCGGTCCTGGTTTGAGTCCTCTTTCGATCAGGTGCCTTCCCTGGATCAATTGCTTTGGCGGTTGGTTGTGGACATCGAGCTCGTTGGCGCGTTGGAGCAATTTTTCGTATTCCTCTTTTCTGCTTTCGAGGACATGTTGCGGCGGTTGTGTGCCTTTGATGTCTGCGAGGCAGAGCTTGAGCAGAAGGTCGAGTCGTTTTGCATCGAGTGCGAGCTTGCGGATTGCCTTGTCGGTCGCATCGGCGTTGATCAGCTGATGCGGTCTCATATGGTAGAGAACGAGCGGGACGACTTGTTCCGGGAGGTCTTTCAGTGTCCAGATCGATTTTATCAGCGAACGCGTTGGCTTTTCGCTTTCGACTTCATGTCTTATGCTGGTATAGGCATTGCGTTGTGCGTCGAAGGTCGTTGTTGCCGGTTTCCCGAGGTCGTGGCATAGTGCGGCGACCATCAGGATCCGTGCGTCATCTTGGTCTTGAGGTTTCAGTTCCGCGGCGGCGTCAACAGTTAATAGGGTATGGTTCCATACATCTCCTTCCGGATGCCATTGCGGGGTTTGCGGGCAATTGACGAGGCGCTTGAGTTCGGGATAGTAGCGGATCCAGTCGCACTTCAGCAGGAAGTCAAGTCCTTTTGAAGGCTTTATACCCTTTAGAAACAGTTTGTCCCATTCGGTTCCAATGCGCTCAATCGGGAGCTCGTCTTGGCTAAGGGTCTTGCAGAGTCCGATGGTTTCGGGGGCGATGTCGAAGTCGAACCTTGCGACGAATTGCATCGCCCTCAAGACGCGGAGCGGATCTTCGGAGAAGTGATGCGACACATGCCTGAGGATGCGGTTTTGCAGGTCTTGGCGTCCGTTCCAGGGGTCGACGAGTTCGCCGGTCAGCGGATCCATCATGATTGCATTGATGGTGAAATCCCGTCTTGCGGTCGCCTGGTCGTAACTGAGGTTTGGGTCGGACTCGATGTCGAACCCCTTGTGTCCCGGCGCCGTTTTCGATTCGGTTCTTGGGAGTGCGATTTCGATGTCGTGGTGCTTGACCTTGAACACTCCGAAGGCTTGTCCGACCAGGTCTAGCGGGAAGTGCTTTCCGATTTCCGTGTGTATTTGCTCTTGGGTCAACCCGTAGATTTCGAGGTCGAAGTCATTTCCCGGGGTGCCGAGCAGGAGATCTCGAACATATCCTCCGACCAGGAATGCCCGTCCGCCGAGTTGCCGGGCATGTTCGGCAATTTGATTGACCAGGTTTCTTTCGTTGGAGCTTGAGTTGGTCACGATTTTTTCTTGACGAAGATTAAGCCGCCAACCAGGGCGGTGATGGGAGCCGCGAAGAAAAGGAAGAAACTTAAGGCAAGGCCTTTGACGGCCTCGGAGAGACCAGCCGGGTTTTTGACGAAGTCCATGGGGTGGGTTCCTAGGGTGACGTAGGCCAATGTCAGGGTTAGGTAGCCGCCAGCGTAGGCGAGAAGAAGCGTCTTGATTATCGTGTCAAGGATGCTCTGGCTGATTTTCCATCCCGATGCGATTAGTTCGCGGCGTGAGATGTCTGGTCTGTCCATGACAAGTTCTTCCATTGCATCGGCGACGTACATTCCCAGGCATATCGCAGCTCCTGAAGATGCGAGGATGAAGGCACTTACGAAGAGCCGGGCGTCAATGTTCGTGTGTTCCGCATAGAAAAGAACCCGGTAGTATTGCCTGATCGCTTTCTGGGTATGGAAGATATGGGTGAAGAGTACTGATAATAGGCATCCTAAGAGGACACTGAGCATTATCCCCGCGAAGACAGCGAAGCCCTTTCGCGACGCGCCTGTGGTCAGGTACATGATGGCGGCGGTGAGGATGCAGGCGCAGGCGATGCACACCAATTGAGGCGGAAATCCCTTGACGCTGAGCGGAACCAGGAGCTTCCAGACGCATAGGCAACTTAAGATGAATGGCATGAGCGCCTTAGCTCCAATGACGCTTGCGAAGACGAAGAAAAGGACCACGTAGAATCCGAAAAACATCAGGAACCAGTCGAGCCTTTGGCGTCCTTGTACGATGAGCATGGAAACTTCAGGCTCGGCATCGTGGTGAATGGAGACCAGGGCGATATCGCCAGGCTTGATCATCTTGCTGATTTCGATCAATGGTCGGACTTCATTGGTCGCGGGGAACTTCTTGCCTTTGAACGGTCCGTTGAGTACTTGTACTTGAAGGGATTGTATGAACACCAGGCCTCCGCCGTTGGTGTGCGGCACGTCTTCCACGGTCAACACGCGCACCTTGGTTTTGGCTCCGGACTCGGAATCTCCCTTGGGATAAAGGTTTAAACACAACAACAATACGCAAGCCGCCAGGAAGACCAGGAACGTGATGATGTCAGATCGATGGGGCGTCACGATGTCCATTGCAGATCCTTTGGTTAATTGACGACGAGATTCTTGAGCGTTTGTGCGAAGTACGTACTTTCATGTTCGCCCTTGAAAAGGCATGCATTTCATAGGCGGTTGTGATGACTGGGAGTGCTCCGTTTGAACCTCTTGCGCAGACCTTGCCGGAGTTTTTGTTGGGTTTTGTTGATTCCACGGATGTGCTTGTGGTGTTGTATCCTCCTTGCTTGGGTTGATTGGTTTGAGTGCGGTTTCGATCTAGTAATGCTTAACCTTCTGGGCATGCTCTCCCGCCGAGTTGCCGGGCATGTTCAGCGATTTGATTGACTAGGTCACGATTTTTTTCTTGACGAAGACAAAGCCGCCAGCCAGGGCGGTGAAGGGAGCCACGAGGACAAGGGCAAAGCTTCCCACGAGAGTTTTGACGACCTCGGAGGCGACATGCGGGTTGTTGATGAAGTCCACGGGGCTGGTTCCCTGGGCGGTGAAGGTCATCATCAGGGTCAGGTAGCCGCCAGAGTAGGCGAGAAGAAGAGTCGTGGTCATCGTGCCGACGACGCTTCGGCCGATTCGCAATCCCGATTCAATGAGTTCGCGGCGCGAGATGTCGGGCTTGTGCCTGACGATTTCCTCCATTCCTGCGGCGACATCCATTCCCAGGTCCATCACTGCTCCTGACGATGCGAGGATGATGGCTCCTGCGAAGAGTGCCTGGATATTAAGGTCCGAGTGACCCGAATAGAGGAGAGCCAGGGAGTAGGGCATGACTGTCCCGTTGATGTTGAAGATCTTGGTAAAGATTATCGAGAGCAGGCATCCCGTGAGGACGCCTAGCATCGCGCCTGAGAAGGATGCGAATCCCTTGCGCGTCGCGCCGGCGACCAGGTACATGATGACGGCAGTGAGTATGCAGACGCAGGCGATGCACGCCAACAGTGGCGGGACTCCCTTGAGGCAGAGCGGAACCAGGAGTTTCCAGACACACACGCAACTGAAGACGAATGAAATGAGCGCCTTGGCTCCGATGAATCCCGCGAATACGATGATGAGGATCGCGAAGAGTCCGAAAAGCAACAAGGTCCATCCGATCCTGTAGTGGTCCTGGGCGTTGACCACGGAAACTTCGGGGACGGAGTCGTGGAGGATCGAGACCAGGGCGATGTCGCCAGGCTTGAACATCTTGTCAAGCTCGGGCTGGGATCGGAGTTCGTTGGTCGCGGGGAATTTCTTGCCTTTAAAGGGTCCATTGAGCACTTGGACCTGAAGGGATTGCGTGCCCATCTGGACCAGGCCGATGGTTTGCACCAGTTCGTTGTCCACGGACAGGACACGCGCCTTGGATTTGACTCCAGGCTCGGGATCTCCCTTTGGGTATAGGTTCAAGGACGACAGCAATGCGCAAGCAACCAAAAAGACCAGGCAGGTGATGATATCAGATCGGTGGGTAATCAGGAACTTGCGCATTGTGGAATACCATGGTTATTTGACGAGGAGCTTCTTGATCGTTTGCGAGATGTAGGTGTTTTCGTAATCGCCCTGGAAGAGTTGCGCGCTGTTTCCGTAGGCGGTTGTGATGACCGGGAGTGCGGAGTGTCCGAAGGTGGCCCATGCCACCCCAACCTTGGCGTTGAAGACCTTGAGTCCGGCGAACTTAAGGGCGTCCCTGTTGGCCTTCTTGTCTTTTTCCTTTGGATATTGCGCATCGAAGGCATCCTGGAGGGTTTTGAGTTCGGCTGGGGTGACGGTCATGATATCGTCGGCGGGGCCATTGAACTGAAGTCCGAAGAGTTCGGTGAATGCGGGTTTGACGTCTTCGAACGTGAAGTCTTCCTTGTCCTTGAGGAGTTGCCTGACCATGGAGTTGAATACGCCTGAAGATTTGGTTTGGAGCAGGAGTTTGTCGAGATGGGCTTCGTAGGCGGTATTGGCGAATCCGAGTGTGAGTCCTCCTGTTTCGTGGTCGCCGGTGACTACGATTAGCGTTTCCTGGGGATGTTTTTGTGCGAACTCGTATGCGACTTTGACTGCGTCGTTGAAGGCGATGACTTCGAAGATCGTCGTGGTCGCGTCGTTTCCATGGCACATCCAGTCGATTGCTCCACCTTCGCACATCATGAAGAAGCCGTCTGGGTTGTCCAGCAATTCGATTCCCTTTGCGACGAAGTCTGCGAGCTTGAGTCCATCTTGCTTGTCGAGTTCATACGGGAGTGCTCCGTTTGAGCCTCTTGCATAGACCTTTCCTGAGTCTTTGTTTAGTTTTGCGAATTCCTCGGGCGTGCTTGTGACGGTGTATCCTGCTTGCTTGGCGAGTTCATAGATGTTGCCTTTGAACTCAGCTGATTTTTTGTCTTCAGGCTTGTCAACTCCGCCGCCTCCGAAATAGTCGAAGTTTGAGTTGATCAGGTCGAGTCCGATCTCGTAGTACTGTCCTCTTGAAGGGCGGTGCGCATAGAAAGCCGCAGGCGTGGCGTGGTTGATGGTGACCGATGTGATGATGCCGACCTTCTTGCCCGCCTTTTGGGCGACGTAGGCGACTGATTCCAGCTTGGTCTTGCCGTCAGGCGCCATTCCGATTCTGCCGTTGTTGGTTTTTTCGCCGCAGGCGATAGCTGTTCCTGCCGCTGCGGAGTCTGTTATGACTGCATTGGCCGCGCTGGTCCTGGTTGATGCCTTGTAAGGGAATTGGTTGATGAGGAGGTCTTCTTTTTTTGTCTTTCGCAGGAAGCTTTCGGTCAAGTTACGTTGTGGCGAGGACATGCCGTCGCCGATGAAGAGGAAGATATACTTTGGATTGTCTGCGTGGATCGTGGTTGCGAGAATTGCGAGGACCAGCGAGAAAATGAACTTGCGCATGGGTTTTTCCTTTGTTTTGAACTATGCACTAAATGGCGGAATGGCGGAAAACTTAAAGCAATAATGTAGTTTGCGGATTGTATTGTGCAAGCATTTTTAACCCAACTTCCCCCATAGAAGGACAAAATAGGTACGGGGCCCCTGGCCTTTATTGCTACTTCGCCCACTTGGGCACCTGCGCGAACAGGTGCAGCAGCTTCAGTCGGTCGAGGAGCGCGTAGAGTTGATTGGGAATATCCGTCAGCGCCGCCTTGAAGATTTCATCGCCAAGCTTCAGCCTTCCGACGCGTATCCGCTGAAGCTCCCGCAGCACCAGTGGCACCTCCCTGGTTTCCCCCAGTTGCCGCCACTCGCGCCGGAGCCTCGAGCTGATCCAGTACGCGAGGAAGCATATCCTGATGTGGTTCCTGACGCGCATGTCCTTCTGGTGGTAGATGGGCCTCATTTCCAGGTAGGACTTGGTTTCGCGGAAGGCGTCCTCGACGTCGAGCAGGTTGCGGTAGTGCGTGAAGATGGTTTCCCTGGGGGCGTCCTCCGGCGACAGCGTCGTGGTCAGGAGATACCAGCCCTCGAGCCTTTTCTCCGCCTCGACGACGTCGTCGCGCACGGACCAGGCGGCCTTGCCGTCCTCCCCGATGCGCACGTCGAAGTACTTCAGGCACTTCGAGCGATCCAGCATCCGGGACACCTGCGAGACGAGCTTCTGCACGTCGACCTTCCTTCTCGTCACCGCATTGAAGCGCTCCAGCCCCAGGCGCCCCTTCGCGATGCGCGCCTCGCGCCTCTCCCGGTCCCTCCGGCGGCGGAACTCGCTGCCGGCGACGACGTAGCGGGTTCCGTCGACGACGAATTCGGCCAGGTCGGTCCTGTCCCACAGCTCGGGCTGCCTGTCCTCCGGCAGCTTCGCCACCAGCGCCTTCAGCGTGGACGCGGGCAGGCGGGTGACGTAGTCCAGCTCGTCCTCCCTCATCTTCTCCAGGTTGAGCGAACTGCTCATTCCGCCGTCGAACGAGAAGACGGCCTTGTCTATGCCGAAGCGGCGGCGCATGGTCTCCAGCAGGGGCAGCAGCGTGGAGTTGTCCGCCCGGTTCCCCTTGAGGACCTCCATGTGGATGGGGACGCCGTCGGGGCCGGTCGCCAGGGCGAGGATCACCTGCGGCCGGTCGGCCCGGTGGTCGCGGCTGTAGCCGTATGCCGCAAGCTTCTTGTCCCTGGCGCCGTCGAAGTAGCTGCTGGTCAGGTCGTACAGCACAAGGGTCGGCGGCTCGGGGTAGGCGCCCGAGTACAGGGACTTCTCTATCCCCGCCCACTTGCCGGACAGGGCGTCCATGGCCTCGTACAGCCGGTCCTCGTCGAGGTCGCCTTGCTCCAGCCCGCAGGCGGCGGCCAGGGCGCTGTCGGCGCTGCGCGTCTTCAGCGAAAGCTTGGAACCCGGGAAAAGCAGGCGGGAGAAGACCATGGCCTTGAGGCGGCCGCGGTCCGCCGCGTCGCCGACCCCCGCGAGGACGTCGTCCAGTCGGTAGCGCCTCCAGGCGTCCTCGAGCACGGCCACCCCGCCGAGGCCAAGGGCATCGTGCAGCCCGAGCGAATCGGCGGGGACGAGGCGGCACCCCGGGTTCTTCAGGAGCGTGCAGATGGCGTCCTGGACGTGGGCGGGCAGCTTGCTGATGTTGCAGACCGTGCGGCTCCGGGGGCCCTTGTCGGTGCGGTAGCTCTCGCGGACCGTCTTGCACTCGTAGGCCTTGCCGTTTATCGTTGTCTTGGAAGTTTGTACAAACATAATGCTACATTATATAGCACTAAAATCATCAGCGTCAAGAAAATAAATGAAAATATTAGTCGCTACAATTTTCCTGCCTGCTCCTACCTGAAAAAAGGCGACTTCCGGGGAAGTTGGGTTAAGATGAGTTCTCACCTTAAAAATCAATGTGAAATCAAAGTAAAAATCACCAATTTCGTACTCAAATGGCATGTGACATGCATTTTTTGGTAGGGGTGTATGGGACTGAGACAGGGGCGGACGGGGCGGACAGGTCGGACAGGTCGGACGGGTCGGACGGGTCGGACGGGTCGGACGGGTCGGACGGGTCGGACGGGTCGGACGGGTCGTCCGGGTCGGACGGGTCGGACTGGGTCTGACTGGGGCGGACTGGGTCGGACGGGTTTACCTTCACAATTCACAATTCACAATTCACAATTCTTGAGACCTGGACATTGATGTTTGGTTTTGGGTAAAAGTTTGGTATGAGACTGTGGTGGCGATGGATTTTTTGGGCATTAGGTATTGCGTTGGGTTGATTTCCTTTGAAATCGGCTTATTTTTTGATTTGTGTTTTTAGTTTTTAGTTTTTGTAGTCAAGAACCCCAGATGAACGGAGTCCAGCGATGCCAGTAAATTACGATGTAGAGAAGATTGGTGCGAACATGAAGATCAAATTGGCCGTGATGAGCGGCTGGTTTGGCAACTTGAGCCACGTTGAGATGGTCGAGCAGGTTACGGCATACGGATTCAAGGCATTTGAGAATCTCGGTGCTGGCCGTTGGGAAGACAAGGAAGCCGTTCGTGCGAAGTGCGAAGAGCTGGGCGTTGAAGTCGGCGCGATCAGCTGCTCGGGTTCGATCAATGGCGACGGTCCCGTGAATCCTGCGTTCCATGACAAGTTCGAGGCTGACGTGAAGCAGTCGATCATCAACGCGAAGGCATTGGGCACGAAGGTTGTTCTGGTTGTGGTCGGTGGCTTGCGCTACGACATGTCTTTGGAGCAGCAGATGGAGAATGTGGCGATTGCTGGCCGTCGCGTCGCCCCCTTGCTTGAAGATGCCGGCATCACCTTGGTTTACGAGACGCTGAACATCAAGGTTGACCACGCTGGTTATGCTCTTGTGACCTCGAAGCAGGGATCGGATTTGGTCAAGGCGATCGGCAGCCCCAATATCAAGTTCCTGTTTGACGTGTACCATCAGCAGATTACCGAAGGTGACGTGATCAGGAACCTGACCGCATACAAGAACGAAATCGGGCACTATCACTTCGGTGACAATCCCGGTCGTCGCGAGCCGGGAACTGGCGAGTTGAACTACAAGCAAATCTTCAAGGCGATTGCCGCGACGGGATATGACGGCATCGTCTCCAGCGAGTTCAGCAAGTCCAAGGAACTTTCGCTTGAAGACCTCCTGAGGGTTCTGGCGGATTGCGCGACCTGGTAAGTCTTCGGTTGAATCTTCTGTGGTTTTTGTTAGGCATCGCCGTTCGCGTCTTGCGTTCGGCGATGTTTTGGGTAAATGACTTGCATAAAGGGAACGAAAATGGAACCGGTGATAATCATTCCGTGCTTGGATATGATGAATGGACGCGTCGTAAAGGGTGTGCATTTTGTGGAGTTGATCGACGCTGCCGATCCTGTTGAAGCCGCCTGTGCCTATTGTTCCGGAGGCGCTGATGAATTGGCGTTTTTGGACATTACTGCAACGGTTGAGGGACGGCGAACGACGTTTGATGTCCTGAGTCGCGTGACAGCCGCTGTTGATATTCCCGTCACTGTAGGCGGCGGAATTCGTAGTTTGCCAGATATTGAGCAGGCATTGAAGAGCGGCGCCAGCGCCGTGAGCATTTCGAGCGCTGCCTATCGCGACCCTGATTTTGTGCGTTCGGCGGTGAAGGAATTCGGTTCCAGTCGCATTTGCATTGCCATTGACGTTGACGTGAATCCTGCGTTGCCATCGAAACGCGAGGTGTATATCGCGGGCGGACGGACGGCGACAGGAAAGGACGCAGTGGAATTCGCCAGGGAAATGAAGGATACAGGAGCAGGGCGGATTTTGCCGACGAGCAAGGCGTGCGATGGCAGCGGCGGCGGGTATGACCTGGTGTTGACGGCGGCCATCGCCGAGCAGACGGGGTTGCCGGTGATCGCATCAGGCGGCGCAGGAACATTGGAGCACTTCTATGAGGCGGCGACAGTTGGCAAGGCTTCCGCGTTACTGGCGGCAAGCGTGTTCCATTTTGGGACGTTTACGGTTAAGCAAGTGAAGGAATACTTGGCGTCTCGTGGCGTGAAAGTCCGTCTTTGAGGATAAAATCGACAGCACATGAGGAAGTTGACATGATTAGAAACGGAATGGTTTGCGGTATTGCGATGATGGCGTTGTGTTTGGCTGGCGAGGTTCAAGGGCTGCCCAAGGTTGAGATTACGGGCGCGTGGACAATCACCGTTGACGGGGTTGCCTTGACGGTTCCGGAGCCGCCGGTTATCCGCGTTGTCGACGAGTCGTATGCTTCGTTGCCGGTGTACAAGGCGGCAGGCGGCTGGAATGACGGCGTTGCGTTGCGCGGAGTTGCTGCAACAGGTTGTGCGTTGCCCAAGGCGTTGGATCCGTATTCGGTTCGCATGCGATTGCCTGATGGACGCGAGATGCGTCGTGGCAAGGATTTCCAGTTTACGGATTCATGGGGCACGCTCGGTCGCGTCGAAGGTGGCGACATCAGCGACAAGCAGACCGTGCTGATTTCGTATCGCTATATCCCCAATCGCCTGGACAGCGTGGTCAAGACGGCAGATGGCAAACTGAAGCTCAAATTGGGCAAGCCGGCAAGCTTCTGCCCGAAAATGCCGGCGCTGGAAGAAGGCGAAACAAGATTGATGAATATCTATACAGATGCGCAGACCGACAAGTTGACCGCAGAAAACTTGTTCGTGATCCAGGCGACGGAATATCCGAAGGAAAGCGCCGCCGAACAGCAAAAGACGATTCCCAAGACTCTGGCGAAATTGCGCAATGGCGAAAAAGTCAGGATTTTGGCTTGGGGCGACAGCGTGACTGCGTGCGGCTATTTGCCGAATTCAGATCGCTGGCAAGATCAGTTTGTCGTTCGTTTGCGTGCCTTGTTTCCGAAGGCGGAGATCGAACTCCTTCACAATGGCTGGGGCGGAAGGACGATTCCTTCGTTCTTGAACGAACCGCCAGGATCCAGGTACAATTTTGAGGAGACCGTGCTTGGCGTGAAGGCGGATCTGGTGATTTCTGAGTTTGTGAACGACGCCGGACTGCCGCCCCACGTATGGGAATCCAGCTTCGGAAAGGTTCTGGAAGCGTTCCGTGCCCAGGGAACTGAATGGATCATATTGACTCCCCACTATGTCCGTCCGGATTGGATGGGGTTGACGACGCAGAACGGACCGGAGCTTGACGACGATCCGCGCCCATATGTCAAGTTCATACGAAAATTCACTGCCGAGAAGAATGTTGGCTTGGCGGATGCGGCGAAACGATACGGGCACCTGTGGCGCGAAGGAATCCCGTACAATACGCTGATGACAAACACGATCAACCATCCTGACAAGGACGGAATGAAGATTTTTGCCGATGCGTTGATGGCGATATTCGAGTAATAGTTCAACCTAGGAGGCGATGATGAGAAGGATTGCATGGTTAGTAGTTTTTGCGAGTTGCGTACTGTCGTTTGCCGATGTTGTCTTGCCTTCATTGTTTACCGATCATGCGGTTCTTCGTCGCAGCGATCGGACACCCGTGTTCGGCAAGGCATCTCCAGGCGAAGCGGTTTCCGTTACGATCGGATCGGTTCGCGGCGAGACGAAGGCAGGTGATGATGGCGCGTGGCGCGTGAATCTTGATTTGACCAAGTTGGGCGCCGAGCCGTACGAGTTGACGGTGAAAGGGAATAACACGCTGGTTGTGAAGGACGTGTTGGTCGGCGAGGTATGGCTATGCTCCGGTCAGTCAAACATGCAGTTTTCGATGAATGGCGAGGAACGTGCGAAGGAGTTGATCCAGGCGAGTGCGAACAAGCAGATTCGGTTGTTCAAGATTCGCCTGGCATGGTCATTGAAGGCCAAGGACGATGTGGAGGCGCGCTGGGAAGTCGTCGATCCGTCGAACGTCGGTCGTTTTTCTGCTGTAGGCTACTTGTTTGGCAAGGAATTGCAGGCCGCCTTGGGTGGTGCCATTGGTTTGATTGACAATTCCTGGGGCGGCAGCGCTGTTGAGTCCTGGGTCACTTTGGATCAATTGCGCGGCGAAGACAAGGATTTGGAGCAATGGAGCGAAAAGACCTACGATACCTTCGTGAATTACGATGCTCGTCGTGACGAGTACATCAAGGCGTATGACGAATGGTTGAAATCCTGCGGACGCACCAGGCCGGATTTCGCCAGGAATGCACCTGCCCAGGATGCGAAGTGGGTAGAAAACCAGAGATTGTCACAGCGCACGTTCAATGGCGATGGAATCGTGTGGTTCAAGAAGTCGATCAATGTGACTGAAGGGCAGGCGAAGTCGGGCTTTTCGATCAGCCTGGGACAATTCGGTGCTCCGGTGGCGACGTATATCGACGGCAAGTGGCAGCATGGGAGCAAACATTCCACCGCAGTTGCCGGCAATCATGTCAGCGTCTTTGTGAAGGGTGGCACGGTTGCCGCCGGCAAGCATGAATTGCTGCTTCGCGTTTGGGCGACTGAGAAGAATTTCCGCATTACCCGTCCAGGTCGTTTCAGCGGCGCTGGTACATTTGAGGATGGCTGGTCGATGTGCGTTGAACCCTATCCGGCCTTGACCGATGCCCAATTGAAGTCGCGTCCTGATCGTCCCGCATTCAAGGCTGACGTGAACAAGGTTCCGGAGTTGCTGTACAATGCCCTGATTGTTCCGTTGTATCCGTATGCGATCAGTGGCACGATTTGGTACCAGGGTTGCACGAATGCAGGTCGTCCCCGCCAGTATCCCGCCGCGATTCGCGCGATGGTTCGCCAATGGCGGAAGGGCTTCGAGAGCGAGTTCCCGTTCTACTATTGCCAATTGGCCAACTACCAGGGCAAGAACGCCGATGCGGGGGCTGCTGGCTGGGGCGAGATCCGTGTCGGCCAGGAAGGCGTGTTGACGTTGCCCAAGACTGGTCAGGCGATTTTGATTGACGTTGGCGAGGCGAATGACATTCATCCTCTGGACAAGTTGACGGTTGCCCAGCGCCTGGCGGCTCTGGCATTGAACCAGACCTACGGGAAAAAGGATCTACCGTACTCGGGACCTGTCGTGAAGACCGTGAAAGCCGAGGGGAGCAAGGTACGAGTGACCTTCGATTTCGTGTATGACGGCCTGGAAGCGCGCCAACTCCCTGAGACATACTGGCTGGCCAAGGTGAGGAATGACAAGAAACCGTTGGTCAGAAACTCGCCGGACAGCCAAGTCGAAGGCTTCGCCCTGTGCGGAGCCGATGGCAAATGGCAATGGGCAAATGCCAGCATCGAGGGCAATGACGTGGTCGTATGGAGCGACGCTGTGGCGAAGCCGGTGAAGATCCGCTACGCTTTCCAGTCGAATCCCACATGCAATTTGTACAACAAGCCCGGCTTCCCGGCTGGGCCGTTCGAGAAGCCGGTGAAGTAATCAATATCCGTATTGCTTGGCGGCGTCTTCGCCCAACTGCTCCTTCAGGAGTTGCAGGAGGTCGATATCTTTTCCTTTTGTGACTCCTGGGGCGGTTTGAGTTCCTTTTTTGAGTGAGAGTTCCGCGCCTTCGAGTACGAGCGAGGTATAGAACCCCAGTTCTGTCGGCGTGTACATTTCTCGCTTGACGTCTTCGGGGAGCTTTCCATTTCTGTTAGCCAGGAATCTTTGGTAGATTCGTCCCGGGCTGGAGATTCCGTATCCTGTGACCACCCCATCCTTTTCGAAGTTTCTGAAGAGTGGGTTGACCTCGAAGATTCCATCGGGATGGATTTCATGGAGTCCTGGCGTATCGAGATTGATGTCGAGCATTCCGTCTGAGCAGATAATCCGTGCTGATTGCACTGTTGTTGCGTGTGCGGTATTGGGGAGGTGCCATCCTGTATGGATCGTTGCGACGGCTCCGTTCTCGAAGGTGACTTCCGTCGAGACAAGGTCGTAGCCTTTGACAGGGATGGGTTTTAGCGAGGGGAGTTTATGCGCGAATCCCGTCGCCTGCACGGCGACTGGCTTCAGGTTGACGATTTTGATCAAGGCGTCGCACATGTGCACGGTCAGGAATGAGATCGGCGTATTTTTCTCTGCGAAGTCAGGCGATGCGAAGAATCTTGGGTTGTGGTTTGGATCTGCGACGAGCAGCTTGTCCAGCATGTACCAGGTAGAGGCCTGGAATTGGCCGTAGTGTCCTGCCTGGTAGCGTGCTTCCGCTTCCTTGAGCCTTGGGTCTTCGCGCTTGTGGAAGTCGATGCCCAGGAGCCTTTTTGACTTGATCGCCGCCTGGATCATGGCGTGCGTGTCCTTAACGGTGGCGGCGGTTGGCTTGGGGACAACGACATCCAGGCCCGCTTCCAATGCGGCTATTGTTGGCGCGGCGTGGATATGGTCGGGCGTGTTGATCTGAGCAGCATCCAACTCGTTCTCCGCAAACATTTTGGCGTAGTCCACATAACGCTTTTCCTTGGGAATCCCGAAGGTGTCGCCAAACCAGTTCCTGAACTGGTCGTTGGGATCCGCGACGCATTTGATGTCCAGGATGCTTGAATAGTCGCTCCGAAAATAAAGATATTGATAGATTTCACGAACGACCGAGCCAACTCCGACGATGCCAACCCTTAGCTTTTCCATTGAACTGTCTCCTGGATCTGTTTGATTGAGGTTTCGATAAAATTAGACCAATGATTTAGAATAATGCTCTCAAGCCAAAAGGGCAAATCGCAACAGTGAAAAAGCATTTATGGGTTATGGGACTGGGATAGGTCGGGCGGATCATTCCGCATTCCGCATTCCTGGGACTTGGGATTTTTCACTTTGTGTTTTCTTGAAAGTATCGGTGGAAGCAAGTATGTTTATCATTTATCGTAATATAGGTTAACCATAGTTGTCAAGGGGCACTATGCAGAATAAAATCAGGTACATTGCCGGGTTGGCAACCGCGATAGTGTTGATGTCATCTTGCTTGTTTGGCCAGAAATTGCAGGATGTATTTGGCGATGCCGACGAGATGGAGATACGCGCCGAGTCGATGGAGGCAGACATCGACAAGGGTGTTGCTCATGCGAAGGGGAAGGTTGAGATTATCTATGGGCAGGTTCACGTCAAGGCTGACGAGGTTTGGATCAGCCAGGGGACGAAGGATTTTTCGGCTCGTGGTGACGTGACGGTCACGCTGGATGACGGGACAAGTTGGGCGGCCCAGGAAGTGAAAGGCAACCTTGCTACGAAGGCATTGGCCTTCGGGCAATATGGCTTTGACGGGAAGGTCTGGCATAGTGGCGGCGATGCAGGCTCCAATGACGAAAAAGGCAACAAGAAATTGGAAAACGCATGGCTGACAACATGCGACCACTACCCGCCGCACTACAGGATCTCGGCGTCGGAAATCAAGCACTATCCCGATAATACGTTCACGGCAAAGCATATCGTCCTGAAAGTCGGTTTCATGCCCGTGTTCTATTTTCCGTTCTTGTATGGGACGACCGATGGGACGAGCGGGATGATCATCAAGCCGGGATACTCAAGCAAAAAAGGAGCCTATCTCCAATTGGGTCGAGTCTGGCAGTTTGTGTCAACGAAGGAGGCTCATGGCGAGGGGCGCGTTTTTGTGGACCTGATGTCGAAGCGCGGGATTGGCATTGGGAGCGAGGGCAGCTACGAGGACTTGCGTCAGGAATTTTCGCTGAATGCCTATGGCGTGTCTGACAATGATGCGCCTGAGACAGAACCCGGGTACAACCGTCGCTTCGAGAGTGTTGAGAACCGCTATCGTTTGAATGCCTACTACCGCTACATGTTTACGGAGCGCTTGTCGTTGCGCGCGAATATTGATTGGTTGAGCGACATCGACATGATGGAGAACTGGTTCAAGCGTGAGTATCGTCAATTGCGCCAGCCCAAGAGTTTCCTGAGCTTGAACTATGACGATTCGTACGTCCACGGATCAATTTCGGTGCGCCCCAGGCTGAACGATTTCTACACGGTCGTCCAGAAGTTGCCCGAGGCGACACTTGACATTCCCCGGATTCAGCTTGGCGAACTCCCGATTGCGTATCAGAGCAGCAATTCATTGGGCATCTACTCGATGAAGTGGCGTGATTTCGATCGCAAGCGCGAGGACTTGCTGGCGGAGGACTACGACGACGAGCTGCACGGCGATGCCTGGGACTACCGGAGTTTCCGCGCTGACACGACGCACTTCGCGTACTTGCCGTTGGAACTGGGCGATTCAGTGGAGTTTGTTCCCCGTGCCGGATTCAAGGGAACCTACTATTCGCGCAGCAGCAGGACGAGCGTGTCCCAGCGTGACCTGGCGAACATGCTTGAGGTCGATGACCCTGACAAGGTTTATTCCCGTGCCGGGATGGTCAATTACGATTCCGATGGCGGCGAGGTCTTCCGGGCGGCCTTTGAACTGGGCGCCGAGCTGAAGACTAAGTTGTACAGCAATTGGCTTGACGTCAATCTGGACGCCTTTGAGAGCGATGGTTTGCGGCATATCGTCGAACCCTACGCGAACTATACGTTTTCTCCGGATCCGTCCCATGACAGGAAATACCTGTACTTTTTTGACGAGACGGATCGCTTGGAGCGTCAGCATTTCATTCGCTTGGGTGTTGACCAGCGCTTCCAGACTCGTCGCAACGGTCAGGCAATGACGCTTTTGCGTTGGCAGAACTACGTTGACTTCCACTTTGACCGAGGTGTTAACTACGGTGTCGATGACTGGGACAACAGTGACGGGCGTCATCCCGGGGATTTTGGTAGCAGGCTGGATTTCCATCCGCTGGACAGGCTTCACTTGTGGTCGACTTTGCTGTATGACATTGGCGAGGGCGATATCCAGCGCGGCGAGTTGGGCACGAGGCTTGGTCGCGAGGAAGAATTGCATTTCAGGATGCGTTACGTGTATCGGAACGACCACATATCGCGCAGCGTTTATTCGTTCGGGTCCACGCTGGTGGACTTCACCGGTGAGAGTTCGTATTACAAGAAGTACTTCGAGACATCTGATACCGTACGCGGAACGGTTCATATTCCGTTGAACACGCTGACATCGATTGAGATCGATATGGAATACG
>JAGVUR010000028.1 GCA_019136135.1 Verrucomicrobiota bacterium | reverse complement strand
AAAAAATAACTTCTTGAATTCATCATTTGATGAATATGTAAAATAGATGCCACGATCTTTATATTTTTCACGGAATACTTGAATCTTTTTATATCCGTCATCATTCTTTTGAGACGGAGGAATCGGCTTATCAGAGAAATACATAAACACTTGTTTCCCAGCTTGAAGCATGATCTCAATTTCTTCTTCCGTACCAGAACCATATTCATCTGTAGGCGAACCAAATCTTGTCCAAAATATTGCAACAGCAGCATCGCATTGTTTTACAAACTGCTCGTTCAATAGAGCCTGTGGCTTTCCACCAGACTGTGCATATGAGCTTTTATTCCAATGATGGATTTGTATTGATATTCCTGAATGTTTGGTAAAGAACTTGTTAAACTCGTCAACAGCGGATTTGATCAAATCTATTTCGTCTTTTACATCACCAGGACAAGAAATAAGAAGGTTATACAATGTAATTATTTGAGCCATTAAACATATCTCCCGAACCATTAAGCCGCTGAAGATGTTATGAATCTTTATGAAAAACTTTTATCGCTTCGATTGTGACTATCCCATAAACTGACGAAGACAGTAAACGCGTAGCTATTCAATCGTCGCGTCGCCGGCAAAACGGATAAAACGCAAGGCCGCAATGGCGCTTCTTCGATTCCTGGCTAGCTTCAGTTTCCTCGTCCGTAGCTTCAGGATTCTCGTTAGGTACGGGCACCCGGGGTAATCGTACTCAAAAGAAGTCATCAGTCAAGGGGCTAAAAAGGCGCATTCCTAGTCGGACAAGTCGGACAAGTCGGACAAGTCGGACAAGTCGGACAAGTCGGACGGGTCGGACGGGGTCAGACGGGGTCAGACAAGGTCGAACGGGTCGGGCAGAACAGGTCATTCAGCATTCAGCATTCATAATTCAGGACGGGTCGGCTGTTCAAACACATCATAAAAAAAGGCGCGATCCGAAGATCGCGCCAAATGGTACGAGAGACGGGGGTCGAACCCGTACACCTTTCGGTACAGGAACCTAAATCCTGCGCGTCTGCCAATTCCGCCACTCTCGCATCACAAAAACTTAAGTATAATTTATCCTGTCAAAGCCTGCTTGTCCATAGGACGGGAAGATTTTCAGCGGATAAAGTTCGTTTGGGTCCAGGGTTCGATTTCGGGCAATGGGACGACTCCCTTGGAATGTTCGATGCATTTCAGGAGCCAGGCCATGTTGTTGGCCAGTGTGCGCATTGTCTGAAGGCCTTCTGCGTCCTTGCGGACATCGTCGGGCGTCATACCATGGACGCTGTTCCAGTATTGGGATGTGACAATCGGCATGTTCGTCTTCATAAAGTGCTTCAGCAAGCGGTCGTATGTAGCGCTTGCGCCGCCGCGACGGCAGCTGACTATCGCCGTGGCTGGCTTGTTGAACAAATAGGCCGAACCACCGAAGAAAATCCTATCGAGCAACGAGGTCACTTGTCCGTTGGGGCCAGAGTAGTAGACTGGTGAACCGACCACGATTCCATCGGCTTCACGCATCAGCTTTGCGCACTCGTTCACACAGTCATCGTCTCCGAAGACGCAAAATCCATTGTTTTTATAGCATCCGCCACAGGCGACGCATCCACCGATCGGCTTCTTTCCGATTTGGAAGATCTTGGTTTCGATGCCGTGCTTATTGAGTTGGGCCGCGACCTCGCTCAATGCGGTGAATGTGCAGCCCGCCTCTCTTGGACTTCCGTTGATCAACAGGACTTTCATGTTCAGTTCTCCATTCAAGCAATCACTTGTTCGGGATCAGGACGCTGGGATCGTAGTCGGCCGGCGCCTCATACCCCAGCAGGTTCATCACTGTAGCGGCGATTGAGCTGATGCCCAATCCTTCGCGCAATTCCGTCTTGTATTCGCCCTTTCCTTCGGGATCGTAGATGATGCACGGCACCGGATTCAGGGAGTGCGCGGTCTTCACCTTGGGAACTCCGTTTTCCATTTGAACCGAACCGTCCTTCTTGTGCTCGTACATGTCGTCCGCATTTCCGTGGTCGGCGGTAATGACCATCACGCCGCCGGCGGCTTTCACGGCCTTCTTGATGCGTCCCACACAAAGATCAACGCATTCCACGCCGATTTTTGCGGCTTGGTAGACGCCGGTATGACCGACCATGTCGCCGTTGGGGAAGTTGCATCGGATGAAATTGTACTTTCCGCTTTCGATTCCCTTCAGCACAACGTCGGTGATTTCTGCGCCTTTCATCCATGGGCGCTGCTCGAATGGAACGACGTCTGATGGGACTTCGACATAGTCTTCGAGCTTGTCGTTGATCTTCCCGGATTTGTTTCCATTGTAGAAGTATGTGACGTGTCCGTACTTCTGCGTTTCCGAGACCGCAAGGGTTTTCACGCCCATTGCGCAGAGGTATTCGCCTTGTACCCGATCGATCGCCGGCGGGCTGGTCAGGAAGCGCTTTGGCACGTGCAGGTCGCCGTCGTATTCCATCATTCCCGCATAGACCACGTCCGGGACGCGCTTGCGGTCAAACTTGTCGAATTCCTCTCCGCCTTCGAAGGCCGCGGTGATTTCCAGCGACCTGTCGCCGCGGAAATTGAAGTATACTACACTGTCTCCATCCTCGATTGTCCCGACCGGCTTTCCGTTTTCAGCGATGACGAACGCTCCCAGGTCCTGGTCGATGGCCCCTGTTTCCTTGCGGTAGGTTTCGATCGCTTCGCGCGCCGAGGCGAACTGGCGTCCTTCGCCAAGGACGTGGGTCTGCCAGCCGCGGTCAACCATTGACCAGTTGGCGCCATAGCGATCCATCGTGATGTACATGCGACCGCCGCCGGAAGCAATCTTCGCATCGCAACCCTTGGCGCGCAATCCAGCCAAGAACTCCTCGAAAGGATCGACGTATTCGAGTGCCGAGGTTTCGCCGACGTCACGGCCGTCAAGCAGGATATGGACGCGGATTTTCGCCACGCCTTCCCGGGCGGCCTGCTCCATCATCGCCCGCAAATGATCCAGGTGAGAATGCACGTTGCCATCTGAAAACAAGCCGATGAAATGCAGGGTGGACTTCTTCTCGATCGCATTGCCGGAAATTTCCTTCCAAGCCTGTCCTTCGAACATCTTTCCTGAAGCGATGTTTCCGCTCACCAGCTTGGCGCCCTGGTCGAAGACACGGCCGGAACCGATCGCGTTGTGACCGACCTCGGAGTTCCCCATGTCCGCATCGCTGGGCAATCCGACGGCCTGCCCATGTGCCTTCAGCTTCGTGTTCGGGCAATTCGCCATCAACCAATCCAGATTCGGCTTCGTGGCTCCCGCAACTGCATCGCCCTCGGCGTACTTGCCAAAACCAATTCCATCCATGATGACCAGGACAACAGGTCCCTTGCGCCCCTTAAACCAAACGGCTTTCTCAAGCTTCTGTGACATCGTCTTTCCCTGTAGAAAATAACCTCGACTCAATCAAACAAACCCAGTCGAACCGAATACGGAAAACAACCAGGTAAAATTCTGAACGAAAAAATTAATGTATTGTTTTCATTCAAAAAGTCAATCCAGGAAGGCACTTGGGGACGCATTCCATTCCATTCCCAAGAGTGACTTTTCAACTCAATGATGTTATAGTATTGTTTTTCAGCAATTGCGTTTCATCATCTCAACTAGGAATCAAGCACCATGCCAGACGTCGTCGTCATTATGGGCAGCTCATCCGACCTGCCGAAAATCCAGCCCTGCATTGACACCCTTAAAAAGCTAGGCATTTCCCACGAGGTTCGCGTGATGTCCGCCCATCGCACGCCCGACCTTGTCTTGTCCTACATCGGTTCTGCCGAGCAGCGTGGCGTCAAGGTGGTCATTGCCGCTGCAGGCGGCGCCGCCCACTTGGCGGGTGTTTCCGCCGCCCACACACTCCTGCCGGTCATCGGCATCCCCGTCGAAAGCAGTGCGCTCAAGGGCATCGACTCCCTTCTGTCAACCATCCAAATGCCAGGCGGAATCCCCGTGGCAACAGTCGGAATCGGCTCCGGCGGCGCGACAAACGCGGCGCTCCTTGCAGCTCAAATCATTGCCCTTAATGACGATCAACTCAAAAAACGCCTGTTGGAAAACAGGCAGGCAAGCCGCCAAAAGGTCATCGACGACGATGCGGCGATCAATGCCCAATAATCCATAACGACCATGAAATCCAGGACACTCTCAGGACTCGGCAACATCGCGTTTCTCGCAATCGTCATTTGCGCTTCCAGAGTGTCCGGAATCTCGGGAATCTCCTACTACACTGAAATCCTGCATGCGGGAAAATTCAGGATCAAGGCGACAAATGAGCAAACCTGCAGGTCCGTCGGATTCTTCGCCAGCCATTGCTCGGACTTTGTGGACAGGTTCCTGGGCATCTCAGGCCAGCCAACCAGGCAGATTACCATCGTCGAACTCAGTTCCTTTGACGATGACGACGAAACCACATCCCGCTACAAGGTCACCTTCGGCGGGGGCAAAAGCGACACGCAGGTGATCTACTCGCTCATCTCGACCCTGCTCTATCGTCGGGTTCAGGAACTCAAGGACAATGCGCTGCTGGACGACAAGGACATGGTCGGCATCATCCCATCCCCGCAAAGGTCCAAAAAGGGCCTGGAGAGACCGATAGCGCATTGTGTCGCCTCGGCGTTGACGCATAGAATCGCAAGTAGGATCATGCCGGGAAAACTCCTGACGGCAGACTACGAAGTCGCACGGAACCAATTCGCAAAAAACGAGTTTCCGGAGGTAGACAAGCTTCTTGCGGAAGGCATTGACGCCGACTTCGGATCGCTCTTCGACCTCTACATGATGCACTGCGACCTGCTTATGCTTTCGCTCGAAACACTCAAGGGTTCACAAAGGAAAAGAATCCAAGATCTTCTGATTGACGACTTCAACAACCTCGACCCAATCGAGGCATTTGACAAGGCGTTCGCAACCTACTACGAAAAGGACGAGACACGGCAGGCATTCTACGAGCGACGCGTGGCGGCAGTCAGCAGAAGACGGCATCGCGGAAGCAGCACCGATGTGATCGCCGATGCCGTCCAGGAGCTGGAAACCGTCAAGGTCGTCGGTGGAAGCGGTCCTGCCGGACTCAAGACCGTCCGTTTGGAAGACATGCCCAAGCTCCTTGAGGACTACAAGACGGACACCAGGGCTTTCCTTCAGCTGGAGCAACAATTCCGCGAACTCAAGTTTGACGCGCCCTTGCTCCTCCAGCCATCGCTGGACAAGTACATTTTGGCGCTGCAGCACATCAGGGAAGGTCAAACCAGAAGGTTCAAGCGCGACTTCAGGAACGCAAGAAAGGAATTCCAGGAGGCGCTTGAAAGACAACGGAAAATCGAAGCGATCCTCGATGTCGAGGAACGAAAGCACATTTCCGCAAGACGACGATTTGAAGACTATCTTGAAATCATCGATAAATACCATGAATTCTCGGACCAGCTCAGGCCGGGAAGCCCAATCTTCGATCAAGCAAAATAGCCCTAGAACCCAATAGCGAGGATTCTCCATGACTACAATTCAAGCCTGTCCAAAAGACAACCAAGAACTGGAAGCATTGCTGGCTACGCCATCGGAACAACTGATCCAGGCAATGGCAAAGCTCGACGGCGACATCATCATCCTCGGCATCGCAGGGAAAATCGGTCCGACCGTCGGCCAAATGGCCGTCAAGGCAACGAAGCTGGCAGGGAAAAAACGACGGATATTCGGAGTCTCCAGATTTAGCGGCAAGGGCACGCAAACACAGCTGGAAGAGGCTGGAATCTCGACGATACCATGCGATCTGCTCGACAGAAAAAGCGTCGAGAAACTCCCGAAACCACCCAATGTCCTCTTTCTCGCCGGACGGAAATTCGGCACTGAAGGCGCTGCCAGCGAAACCTGGGCGATGAACGTACTCGTGCCTGCGATTGTCGCCGAGACCTTCTCGGACTCCAGGATCGTCTCCGCCTCGACGGGTTGCGTCTATCCCCTCGTCGCCGCAAGCACGGGCGGTTGCACCGAGGACGTACCTCCGGAACCCATCGGCGAATACTCGCAATCCTGCCTGGGGCGCGAACGGATGTTCGACTACTGGTGCCAGAGAAACAACTCCAAACTGCTGCATTACAGGCTCAACTACGCCATCGATCTAAGATATGGAGTCCTTCACGACATCGCCCAGAAGGTCCTGCATGGCCAACCAGTAGACCTAACCGTCGGGCATTTCAACGTCATCTGGCAAGGCGATGCGGCGGATGTGATGCTCAGGTCGCTGGATTTTTGCGACAACCCGCCTCAAATTCTCAATGTCACCGGACCGGAGATCGTCTCGACCGAAGAAACGGCGCGCCATTTCGCAAAGATTTTCGGGAAGGAACCGACCTTTGTCGGATCAGATGCCGACTCCTGCTACCTTAGCAACGCCGCCAAAATGGTCAAGATCTTCGGCAAACCCAGGGTTGCCGTGAAGCAACTGATCCAATGGCAAGCAGATTGGCTGCTCAAAGGCGGTGAATCCTACGGAAAACCAACTCATTTCGAGGTCAACAACGGGAAATTCTAACCATGTCACGACAAATCACCGACATTCCAGATTCCATCCTGGCAACATTCAGGAAAGGTTGCGTCATCCCCGCCATGCCGCTTGCGCTCAGCCAGGACCGCAGCGTCGATTGGATCCATCAACGGGCATTGTGCAGATACTACATCGATGCCGGGGCGGGCGGAATTGCCGTTGCCGTCCATACGACTCAATTTGAAATCAGGGCTCCTAAGTTCAATCTTTTCCAGCCTGTCCTGAAAAATGTCGCCCAATACATTGACCAATGGGAAAGGCACAGAAGCCAAAAACTCCTCAGGATCTGCGGGATTTGCGGAAGGACTCCGCAGGCTTTGGACGAAGCCAGAATCGCCATTGAAAACAACTACCATGCTGGATTGCTCAGCATGGCGGCATGGGCTGATGGATCGATCGACCAAATGCTCGAACACTGCAATGCCGTCGCGCAACAAATTCCAATCATCGGATTCTATCTCCAGCCATCCGTGGGCGGAAGGGCGCTCCCATACGAATTTTGGCGGGATTTCGCAAAAATCCCCAATGTGCTCGGAATCAAAATCGCCCCCTTCAACCGATACGGCACCCTTGATGTCGTTCGAGCCGTCTGCGAGGCGGACAACGAAATCTCGCTTTACACGGGCAACGACGACAATATCGTCAACGACTTGATCGCAAACTACCAATTCGGCTCCGTCTCCAGGCGCTTCGTAGGAGGTCTTCTTGGACATTGGTGTTGCTGGACAAAAAATGCCGTCGAATTGCTGGACAAGATCCATGCGATCAACCAGGCTTCAGAGCCTATTCCACAGGAAATCCTGACGCTTGCCAACGAAATCACAGACTGCAACGCCGCTTTCTTCGACCCCAAACACAACTTCAAGGGTTGCATTGCAGGCGTCCACGAAGTCCTCAGGCGGCAAGGACTGATGAAAGGCATTTGGTGCCTTGACAAAAACGAAACACTTTCACCTGGCCAAGCAGACGAGATCACAAGGGTTCACAGCCAGTACCCGCACTTGAACGACGACCAATTCGTCGCGCAAAACCTCAAGGCATGGCTGGAGCACCCATAAAACAGCGTAACAGCCTGTTCGCTGACTCGCCTGATCCATCCAATCAAAAAGCCAGCCCTTCATGGGAGAAAACAATGTTTCACATTGACAACCAGCGCCTGCGACTCAGCTTCAGCCCCGGAGCCGGCATCAGGGTCAGCGACAAGGCCAGCCGCGCCGTCTTTACGCAAGTGCCCTGCCCTTACCTGATCAGCGATGCCACTGCAGACGAGCAGTCCATCAGCTACACGGTTCACGCCGGTGGCCTGCCCATCCGCGCCCGCCTCGCCTTTGCCGGCGCAGACGAAATCACCCTCGACCTTGAGGCCGAAGGCCCCATGACCGGCGATATCGCCTACCCGCCCGCATGGCAGATGGCTGAACATGACGCAGGCGTCTATCCCATCGGCACCGGCTACGCTTTCCCCGTCAACAAACCGACCATAAAGATCCCACCGGCAATGCCTTTCTTTACCGGCGAAACAGGCCTGGCGCTCTTCGGCTTCATCCGCAATGGGCAGCACGTCTTCACCGGAATCGAAAAGGGCTACGACGCCCTTATGAAGCATGAACGCAAAGACGACGGTCTCCTCCACACCCAAATCTACTGGCGCAGCGAAAAAGGGCAATTTGGCTACCCGCGCCAATGCCGCTGGTTCTTTGCCGACAGCCTTGACGACATCGCCGCCGCCTATCGCCGCTGGCGTGAAAGCATGGGCTGGATCCGTACCCTCAAGGACAAAATACGCCATACGCCAAGCGTCGCCAAACTCATCGGCGCCGCCGATATCTGGCTCTGGGACGACAACAACATGAATCGCCTCTACGGCCGTCCCGAATCCAGCGACATTACCCCCCGGGATATCCGCCGCGCCGCCGGCGAGATGCTAGAGCTTGGCATGAACCGTGTCCTCTGGCAGGCCTTCGAAGGCGAAAATTCCGACGACTGCGCCTGGCTCAAAAGCCAGGGCTTCCTTGTCGGCAAATACGATATCTATCGCGATGTGCTTCCCAAGCCCATCGCCGACCTGGTTATTCCCTACCGCAAGAAGCGCAGCGTCAACACCCGGCACTGGCCGGACATCGTCCGCACCAACGCCGATGGCAGCCATGCCAAAGCCTGGGCCATCCACGGCAGAGACGGCCAGATGCACCACCAACATGCGGTCTGTGATATCTGCGCCTTGCGTCTGACCATGGAAAATGTGCCGCCGGACATTGCCGCCATCGGCTACGACTCCCGCCTCATTGACGTCCAGGCAGGCGCGGCACTGACAGAATGCTATCACCCGCTGCATCCCCAGACCCGAAGCACCGCCCAGCGCTATATCAATGCCCAACTCGACTTCCTGGCCGATATCGGCCTGACCGTCGGCGTCGAAGTCGGCAGCGAAGCAGCCGGCCGCGCCTTTCATTTCTCCGAAGGCCTGCTCAGTCCGCCCTGCTACCGTGCCGCAGACGCCGGCCGCCGCATGAACACGCTTTACTACGGCGACGACATTCCGGCCCAGATTCACCAGTATATGCTCAATCCCATCTATCGGGTGCCCCTCTGGGACTTGATCTACCATGATTGCACGGTCAGCACCTGGTACTGGGGCGACAGTTCAAACTGCTGCCCCGAGCTGATGCCAATCCGCGATCTCTTCAATGCCCTCTATGGCCTGCCGCCGCTCTACAGCCTCAACATGAGCCAATGGGACATGCTCAAAAAAGACATCGCCGCATCCTATCACCGAGCTACTGTCACCGCCCGCAAAACCGCTCTCAGCAGAATGACATCCTTCGAATGGCTCAGCCCCGACGGCATGATCCAGCAAACAGCTTTCGCCAACGGTGTCACCGTCGTCGCCAATTTCTCGGATGAGCCCTACACCCTTGATGACAAAAGCGTCGTCGCCCCCAAGGACTACCTCTGCCGGGAAGGACAACCGGATGCGCAATAGCCAACCGTCCCGCCACCAGCGGTGCTGAGGGCTGGAGTCCGCAACGCGACATGCCCCAGCCAACCAGCTGCAAACCTCTGGAAAATCAATGTCTTATCTGGAACCTGGCAGTTTGTGCGCTCACGCCAGGATTGCCGCGGTTTCCACGGCAAGTTTTTCCAAGGTGATAGGCAAGTTCGCCAAGGCCGCCTCGCTCGCCGGCGCCATGTCGGCAAGCGGCTTTCGGTAGAATTCATCTACGATCGGCTTTTTGATTGCCGCGATATCCGCGTAGCTGTAGTTCAGGCGCACGCGCTTCCCGGCCTTCAGGTAGTTCCCTATTTGCTCGGCGGCGGCGGCCATTTCGGGCAGGTAAACATCCGTGACCAACTCAGTGATGTAGGAACGACAATAGTGATTTTCGGCATTGCCCTTGAGCGTGTGCTCAAAGCGCGGATTGCACTCTTGCTTGGTCTGCAGGTTCAGGAGCGACGCATACAGCGAATAGTCTTCATGTGCCGCCAAAAGCTCGCCCATCAGGCTCATCAGGGTTTGATTACGCTCCAAAAGCCCCTGGATATCCGCCGCATTGTCCCTTCCGTCATGCCAAGCGTCCAGCTCCAAAACCAACCTGCTCAGGCCGTAGTGAAGCGCACGTGAGACGATGGTCCGTCCCAAGTCAAGCAGGTCTCGCCGAACAAATTCATGCGCGTCACGCAGGTCAATTGCCGCCAGGTGCCGGAAAATGTCCGACGCGGCCTTGAGCGGCGCGCCCAGGCGCCGGACAAAATATCTGGCTCGGCTCACGCTCTCGGGGCTTGTTTGCAGGAGGCTTGGCAATACCTTGAACGCCATCTCCGGATACTGCTTGTACTGGGCACCGTAGGCATTCCAGAACCGCTCCTTGATCAGCGGCAGGGCTTCCCGCCAGATTGCCGCCATGGCGGTGCTGTTCGCGCCGACGTAGCGTTTCGAGCAGAAGTGCTCCAGGAATGACTCGATGGCAATGTTCTCGTTGCAGGGCTTCCACGCATTGGCCGCCAAATACTCCAGCATAAGCGTGTCCGAGTGCGAGCATTCCGGCCACAGCACCATGCCTTTGCACATCGGGTCGGCCACGGCTATGGGCAGACGCCGTTCAATAGCTGCGTAGTTGCCTCGGATTTCGCTCTCCGCCTCGAAGGCGTGGAAGATGCCATAGATCCACGGAAACTTGTTCACCAAGTCCCAATTCTGGAAGGTGCGCAGTTCGTCATCGGTGTCGGAGGTATAGTCCAAGATGATGGTATTCTTAGGATTGAGTTCGGCCGTCAATTCACGTACCTCTTCCGGCGTCCAGTACATGCTGAAGTCCCAGCTGGCTATCAGCAGCGGTGCGTGGGGGTATTTCTCCCGCAGTTTCTGGATGATCCTGCGGTAGGTATAGAGCTTCATCTGGTGATTGGCATCCCGGTCGTCGTAGCAACGTCGTTCCGCCAGGCCAATCGTGTGGAACAGGGTCGGCGAACCATACTCGCGGATATGCGTCTCCGTCAGATGAAAGTAGGCGTCGAGATTCTTGTCCTGTCGGATATCCCAGACTAGGCCGGTTTCCTCGCCATAGCCTGAGGTCGCTTGGGGCATGAAATCCGGCTTGACTTTCCTCAGGTAATCATAAGGCGTTCGGCTGTACCAATGGGTCATGGTGCCGAGGTCTTCGGGATGCAGCAGGTCGCGCTCGCGAGCGTAGGCAAGGATTTTCTGGCGCAGATCGCCGCGATATTTCAGGCTCCAGAAGAGATTACGGTCATCGTAGGTACGGTCGCGTGCCTCGGGCACCTCCCATTCGGGATAGCTCACGATGTCCGGGAAAGCCCGCTGGAAGAGGTCGTCCAAGCCAATGCGCAGCATGAACAAATTCAGTCGTTTCTTGACAATCCAGTCTATTTCCTGTTTCCATTCGGCAAAATCCCAGTGCTCGGCCTGAAAGCGCTTCAGGCTGCGATGGGCGAAATAGCGCAGGCCGCGATACTCGAAGCGCGGTCTTTCACAGACATTCAAGCCGTCAATGTCAATGTCCTTCTGCTCGGGTACGATATCGCCATCCCAGAAATAGCGGCAGTCCGCACGAAGCTCAAAGAAGTGGTAGACGCCATAAAGCAATGCCCGCGGCCGCCCGCCAGCGATGAAGAGAAAACGCCGGCCGGCCTCTTCGGCAGAGACAATCTGGTACGTGTCGCCGTCGCTGACCAGGGAAAATTGCGGAATGACCCCGGCGATAATCTTTTCATGGGTGAAAGCGTGGACGGCATCGGAGCCGAGAACAATCAAATCACTTTTCCCGTCGTCCGAACAGATAATGCTCAGCTTCTTGCCAGTGGCCTGCCGCCACAATTGCGCAAACTCGTCAGCCGCAATGCGGAAGATGCCCTCGTCCTTCGGAATAAGAATCTTCAACATGGTTAGCTCCTTTGTCAAATACCCTCGTTTAAAACCAAAAACGTTTTTGTAGCACTTCAATGGCAAGAGAATCAGTGGCTCACTTTGAAAGAGGAGACCTGCCAGTCGCACGGCAAGAGTCGTTTGCACACCTCTCGTTGCTGCGGCAAGCTCGGCGCGGGACACTTTTCGGACAGGTTCAATTCCAGTGAATTTGGCAGGTCAATCCTGATAGGGCGTGGGATTGATCTGATACTGGACGCTTCCGAATTGAATGTATTTTTTCGACCCCATGTCCAGGTCGATCTCCCTCAGGTGCCGGTTGAGATACTCACGGTAAACAACATCGTTTTCAGGTACCCAGTCCGGATGCCATGCGGCATTTGCCGAGAAGACAAAAAGTGTTTCCATGCGATGAGAAGCCCGATACCAATGCCAAGTCGTCTCAAGCATTCCGAAGAACTTTGCCTGTTTGGCAAGGCGTCCGAGGCTATTGACACCCCGTCTTTCCAGCCATGGGCAGACCAACACATCAAATCCCTCCTGTTGGAAGAAATGCGATGTCGGCCAATCCGGCTCTTTGCCGTCCTTTTCCTGATATCCATACTGCCAGTCGCAGATCACCACATCCTTCGGCAATTCCTTATAGAGTTCGCCGAGGCCATTTTCGGAATGTCCGCAAACGATATAACCATTCCATCGGGGGTCATCGCGATTCAGCAGCATGTCATGCCACATCATGACACGTGCTCCACGCTCAGCAAACAAGGAATGGAAATACAACAGGTGCGACTTAAGCTTTTCCGGATAGTTTTCCCGGCAAAGCGAACAGCTCCCCGCATTGTAGGCTTCATCGCAGCCAATATGGAAATAAGCCGGCCTGTCGAAAAGGTCATGCAATTCTGTCGCCAGCTCAGACAGATACTTCCGTGCGCAAGGATTGGCGATGCACCATGTCCATCCATCCGGTTCAAAAAGCGGAGCGTATTCCGGGTGCTGGTTCAACAGCATGTGCTTGCCGGCGCCGCAACGTGAAGACGTCGCATGCCCGAATAGGTTCAACTGGGGGATCAGCGTCAACCCAAGGCTCGCCGCCAGCTTGACCAGGCGTGAAACTTCCGCCTTGTCAACGGCGAACTCATCCCAGCAGTATTCCGGATGCGAATCCAGGCGGATCATGCCCCAGGATTCAATGACGGCGTAGTTGAATTTGTAATATGCCGCCATGCGGATGTTCTTCTCGATTTCCCAGATTGTGGTTTCAGGGAACCAGCACAGGTGGATGCCTCGGAAAGCTAGGGCGGGTTCATCTTCGACGGCAACGTGCGGCAGCAGCCAGCAGGTGGATTTGAGCACACCGCGTTCAGACTCTGCCAACTGGCGCATCGTCTTAAACGCATTGCGGATCCCGTTCAGGTCGGAAGCGACAATCTCGCAATTCTCAGCCGTCACCTTCAGCCAGTACCCATCCTCGACGACCCCGTCGCCACCGCTCTGGAAAGAGAATGACGGCTTGACCTTCCAATACGCATTGCAGGTGTCTTGCAGGATGGCTGACAATGTCGTTTCCGCCAGCGGTGAAATGACGGTGATAGGGCAGCCATCCGCCAGCTTGAACATTCCTCCTGATGTGCATTCAATCCTGCTTGGCGCTGGAATGACTCGCGACGTCACAAACTTGTCCTTGCTGTTCATAATCTCCAAGCTCCTTGTATGAGTTGTCAAATCGCGATTGCCTTTCCCGTTGCAATGCTGTCATAGCAGGCGTTCATGGTCTCGATGGTATGCCGATGCCATTTCAGATTGATGCGGGGCTGCTTGCGGTTCCGGATGCAATCGACGAATTCATCGATCAGGCCGATCCATTCATCGAAGTAGGTGTATTGCACGGTGTATCGATCGTTCGGCGCGCCATTGTGATAGACGTTCGGACCAAAACAGTCGCACTGGATCATCCCCTTTTCACCGGTTATCGTGACATTGACCTCCATGCGTTTCGGGAACACTTCCCAGCCAGGAGCCGGTACCTTGAGCCGTTCCTCCATGCGCGACCAGGAAGGATCAAACAGAAATGCCGTGCCGTCCTTCATCTTTCCGGCGGCCAGAAGCATGTCCTCGACCTCAATGTCAGGACGCAGGTTCGGAGCGACCTGGGCGAAGACGTTGGCAAAATCTGATCCTGTCAGCCATCGGATCAGATCGAAGATATGTGGATGGTCGCACAAGGCGCCGCCACGAAAACGGCGATCTCCAGGAGCCAAGGGCACCCGGCTGCCATAGCTGGCCTCAGGCACGCCCTGCCAGGGGAAAGCCCAAACTGGCGACAACGTGATGTTGGTCGCCTGCACAGACAGGATTTTGCCCAGGGCGCCTTCGGCAATCAGTTTCTGCAATCGTTTGACCACTGGATTATAATGCATTTCCAGCTCGATCTGGCAGACGACGCCGGCTTTCTCGACCAGTTCGATCATCGCATCGTATTCTTTCATGTCGAAGGTCGGAATTTTCATTGACAGGATATGGATTCCGCGTTCGGCGCAGAACTTCATCTGTTCGAAATGGCGGTCGTTTGCGGAAGCGAGCACGATTGCCTCGATGTCGGGGTGTTCCGCAAGCATCGCGTCTGGATCAAGATAGCAGGGCACCCCGGTTTTGTAGAGGGCATAGACCTTTTTCGCGTCCTCGTCCTCCGCGCAGGAAGCAACCCAGTCAAGCTTCTTGTTCTCCAGCAGCGTTTGATAGTATTTTCGGGTATGGCCATGGGTCATGCCCATCATTGCAATTTTTACAGGTTTCATTGTCTTCCTCAAAAAGTTACCGGAGTTCCTGACAGCGCGCTCTTGAGAGCGGCCTCTGCCTGACGAAGAGACACGATTGCGGCCTGGTTCCAACTTGCGGCAAGAGACGGATTAGAGAGCACTGCGAAAGCCGCTCGCACCGTCCAGATGGCCTCGTCGGACAACCCGAACAGCTCGGTATCCACATCGGTATAGGTCGCGGTACCGTCTTCATTCCACAAATAAATCGAATGTTGCGGAACTTGCGTATCAACGACTCGGTCCGAAGCAACACCGCGGCGGGCAATGATTTCATGGCGGTCAAGCAAAGGCGTGCCCGCAGGAAGCCCGCTGCTGCACTCGATACAGCCAGACATTCCGTTCACCAAACGGAAAATAACATTGCAAACCCGCTGCCCGTCGCCGGTCGCAAAAAGACTGGAGAAGTCGCTGCCTGACAAAAAAGCGGCCAAGTCCAACTCCGCCGCCAGCATTTTGCGCAAATCGCCCTTTGGGCGGAAGGCGGCAAAACGAAATGTGGAAATCCCTTCGAGAGTCTTGCCGTCGATGATTTTCTTCAGTTCGACGAAGCGCCTTTCCACCCGATGCGGCAGCAAATCGACCTTGTTGCCGTCTGGGAGCACCAGCTGGAAGCATTCCGGGCCTTTGGCAATCGAGCCGGGTCCGACACCATACTTGTCGCGCAGGAAATCCAGCGCTGAATTCATTTGCTTGATCATCATTACAGGCTCTTTATTAGGGGTTTGTATTTTTTGAGATAAGCGGCATTCTTCTCATCGCCGCCCGGGGCGTTGGCGCTGTTCCATACTGGAGGCACAATGCCTCGTTCGACGCAGATGCGGCAGCATTCGATCTCGAGCAGGTGCGCAATGGCGAAATCGACCAGGTTGGAGACCGGCGCGATCGGCGTGGACATGCCTGGTATGTTGACAATCGCATCGCCTACCAGATTGTAGTCGTCGATGCAGACATCCGCATAATCGAACAGGTTTTTTCCGGATGGATGGCGGATGAAGTGATCGGCTGGCATTTCATTCTGCCAGTACGAGCTGGCGACCGCGATGATTTTTGCCCCTCGCAGCTTTGCCTCGTCCGCCGCATCGATCGTCGCCGGATTGATCCCGATGTTATGGAAAATAATCAGGAGGTCGTCTTTCTGAAGGTCATAGTACTTGACAATCGAGCGCCCAAAGTTGACGGTGCGTTCCAGCTCTAGGTATTTGAGCGCCTGGTTGAACACCGAAAGCGCCGTCTCCATCAGGGGGTTGATATTCGCCAGCCCCCCGGCACGGAAAAACATTTCGCCCATCGCCAGGGTCGTGTGCCCGCCTCCTGCATAGACATTGATCAGCTTGTCTTCGGCAATGGCGTCTGCCATCATGCCCGCCGCCTTGGTGATATTCTCGCCCTGCTTCTCCATCACTTCGCGAATATTCGCGAAGGCTTTTTCCACGTAGCCAAAATCATTCAGCATGTTCAACCTCCTTTTTTGATGACGCGCTTGTAATTCTCGCCAATGCGATCCCATAACTTCAGGGCGTCCGGCGCCGCCAGCACAGTGCCGTACCCGCCACGATATGTCCAAGCCGAAAGGCGATCCACGCCCAGCTTTTCATAGAGATCGACCACCTTGTCAATCTGGCTGAAATCCTTCGGCTGCTTGTAGTATCCCATGATCCAGCGTTCGGATATTTTGCCGTATTTCTTCGCCATTTCGACCGTTCGCCTGGTGATGTGCTCGAAGAAGCTCTCCGGCAGGTCCCAGGAGATGATGGTCGTGGAAAAGACATCGAAATATGGGCTTGAGGCCACCATGTCCCAATTGTCGTAGCCACGATGTTCAGTGACATAGTAGCTGTTCAAGGTGGCATGGACGCAGCAGGTGATTTCAAACTTGGAATTGATATCCTTGATCTTTCGGGATGTGTCTTCGAGAATGAACAACGCTTCCCGCCAGCGAAACTGCTTGACATCGTCATTCATGATTCTCGGCATTTCATAGCCGTAGTAATCCTGGAATTTCTTCATGCACACCGGGCAGCGGCAGGTCCATTCGTCCGAAGTGCCGCCGGTGATCGACGCATAGGATTTCGGGAAGGCGTAATGGGGTTCGTCCCAGAAGAATCCATCGGCATTGGTTTCCCTGGCCAACTTGAGGCAGATGCGCTGGAAATAATCCCGGAAAGACTGAGTGTTGAAGCAGGCATAGGGCAACTTTTCCCCAGTCAATGCGGAGACCTGCCGGTTCTCAATGTTGTTCTGAAGGAACAAGCTGACCTGCTCCCCGCCGAAGAATTTGCCAATGCCCCATGTGTCCAGCAGCACCCGGAGACCAAGCTCATGGGCCTTGTCAACGATTTTCGGAATGTTCGGAAACCAAAAGTCCATGTCGAATTCTGTAATTGCCAAAATGACCGTCGTGCAACCATGCTCCAGCATCTCGCGAAAATCCGCCTCGGCATGTTCGACGTAGTTGAGACCATAATAACTGATTGAAGTCTGTGTGATCGCCATGTTGCCTTCCTTTTTCTTGTTGCTAGGTTTCAAAGGGATTGAGCATCTGTTTCAGAATCGAGTCCGAACGCATCCCCTGCCGGAATGAATTTACGGCTGATGCCTAGGCGAGGGTTCCTTATGCGCTCATGCAAGCGCATCGCCGCCAGGCAGCCGACATACTCCATGTTAAATGAAATGACTTCCGGACCATTGCCGGAAAGCTCCTCGAGTTCCTCAGGCTTGCCGCCAATGACGACAGCAGGCAATCCGGACAATTCCGGTTGCTTCAGCAAAAAACGGTAAGGGATGTCCGCGCAATAGACGATGGCGTCACTGCCCGTTTCCTGCAATACGGACAAAAGCTTTCCGACAGTGCCGTCGCCGGTCGCCAAATCGTCATAATGGACGATATGGCAGTCGCCTGAAACCCCTTCCTTGCCCTCGAGGGCATCAAAAAAGCCTCGTTGACGCATCAGCAGGTTGGGCTGGATGAATTTTTCATCGCCAAAACGCAATTGCAGGAACAAAGGCCTGCGCGCTCCCTTGGCAAGGCATTTCTCGGCTGCCAGCATGCCGGCTTCATAGTAGTCGGCGCAGACGGCGTCAACCATCAGGCGATGCGGAATCGAATCCACGACGACAGTGGGAATCCCGGACTCGATGAACAAGGGCAAATGCTCCTCCAAGCGGGAGCCGCCGGCAATGATCCCGTCAATATCCGCAAATCCTGCAGCAGTTTGCCGCATGAAATTCTCCCCGGACTGCACGCGCAAGACGTAATCGTGCTCATTGGCAAAACGCTCGACACCATGATAAAGCCGCGAGGAAGTACCCGTGCGAGAAACCATATGCCCGCGAACACTCGAAAAATATATGAACAAAATCTGCTTCGCCGACCGGGAGCTTGAAATGCCCTCCTCACGATCCGGCATCCGCTCGATCAAAGTACCACGACGACCGTCACGACGCAAAATCCCCTCCTGCTCAAGCTCGTCAACTGCAGCGCGAACCGTAATGCGGCTCACCTGAAGCGACTCGCATAATTCACGCTCAGGAGGAATACGACCAGATACCAAATACTGACCAGACAATATACGGTACAAAATCTCGTTGCGTACCTGATCCTTCTTTAAGGTATATTTCATGTGGAAATTCCTGTTTTGGTATTAAAGTTTATTCAGTATATAACCAAAATATGACAAATTCAAATTTGAATTGAATATTTTTCAGAAATACTGCATAAGGAGAAAAAACAGGGCTTCAGCGAATAAAAAGGCGTACTGACCCGTCCGACCCGTCCGACCCGTCCGACCTATTCCATCATTTATCGAATTGGCTTGATGGTATAGGTCAGTTTGATGGCTTGTCCCTGCTTGAAATCGTTTCCGAGTTCGAGTTTCAGCGGCTTGATCGCGTATTCGTAGGCTTCCTGCAGCGCCCCCCAGTTCAGGCGAACGGGTTCCTCGAAGACGATTAGGAACCCTGCTCCCTTGTCATTGGTCGCCTTGAAGGTCTTGCAGGATTGTGTTGGTTCTTGGCTCCAGACTCCATTGAATTCAAATTGGAATGTGCAATCGGGCTTGTCGATGATAGGGAATTGTTCGAAGCATTCCTTTGGCGTCCAGTCTTTGAGTTGGTTGATGAGGAGTTCGACCTTGATTTCATCATCATGGAAGGCAATTGTCCTCCTGATGGTTGCTTCTCCGTTCAGGAATGGATTTTCGAGTTCTATCGTCCTTGTTTCCTCGTTGACCTTTGACGTCAGCTTCCAGTAGTCCGGAAACGTGTATGTATCGTCTTGGAGGAGCGCTGCTGTCATTGTGTATGTATGTGCATTCCAACCCGTGGAAGCCATCAGCGTGCCGTATTCAGGCGACCACACCAGTTGGATTCCATGGACTGCATTCCAACTGTTGTTCCTCGTGGCTTCCACTTCCTTCCTGCAGATCGCATTTCGTTGCCATTCGTGCATCGACTTGTCGGTGTAGCTGAATGCATAGTAGCCTTTTGTTTTCACCGCCACGAATTCATCGTTGAAGCTTCTCCAGAACGTGTCGTTTTCCTCTGCGGGGAAGCAACCTTCCTGCAGTGATTCGGACGGGTATTCGTAGCCGTAATAGTAGCTTGTCCAGGGATCGAAGGGGTAATTGAACCACTGGGGGTACTTGTCCAGGACGGCGTCCGTTGGCTCTGTCAGCGACTTGTCGTCCACGACTGCAGGCTCATCGGGCTTCCGATGCCAAACAGCCGCCTCGGGCAGCACGCCCTTGAGCAACATGGTTCCGCCATGATATTGGCGCTGAACCCATGTCCCCCTAGTCCTGTGGGCAAATCCGCTTGAACCGATTATCCTGCCTCCATCGGGTTCGGGTGCGACGCTGTGGTTCATCAAGCCAATGATCTTCTTTAGCCCACCCAAGATGACCTGGTCTTGGGTTTTCCGGTAGTAAAGCGCCTGGATGCAGTTTGTCAGCCCCTGGTATGTGGCATCCGGTCCGTTTGCCTCCCGTTGGTATCCTGTTTTCATATAGATGTTGCGTTCCGGATCCGTCAGGTTCACGGCATAGTCCCGTGCGAGCCGTGCGTAGTCGCCGAATTTTGGCGCGGCTTCTGCAAGGAACTGGAATGTCATCAACCAATGGCTCGATTGGTTTTCGCAAGACACATGGTAGAACGGAAAACGATCCGCCAGGCGCTGGATGCCCTCAATCGCCAAGTCGCGCATCTCGTCATCAAGCACGGGAACCAAAAACGAAACGGCCTGTGAAATCTCAAATGCACAAAATAACGCATCGGTTCCATTGTAGTTGTTCTCGTCATTCTGAACCGTCTCGTTTTCGTGGAACGTCAGGTACTTGGCAAACAAGCCCAACAAGGCACGATTGATGATGGCGGGATTCCGGTAGTAGGGATTGATCGGACGATTCAATGACGCAATCCGCGCAAGGGCCACGAAGTTGTCGCCGGGAACCTTCCCGAAATCAGGATGGCCAGGATCGATGACCTGACGGGACAATATCGGGTTGACGTACCGAAATGCCTGGTCGATCAGCGCACGGGCGTTAGGCTCGCGCTCCCATTCGGACTTCAGGCTCCTCATGGGAACAATCTCGACTTCAAGATCATCGCGCTTCAACGACAATACGAAGTCCTTGATACGGCACTGGTACGGAAAGGGATGCAATGACCCGTCGGATGACTTGTTCAACGACGAACCGACGGCTTGCGCACAGGATGCGCTTGGAGACAGAAACAACGGCATTTGGCTGGCGGCAAGGTAACTCTGGTTCGGAGAGCCGGCATACATCGACAGCTTCAGGATCTTGCCGCGAAGCTCCGATGTTTCCAATTCCTTGCTCGAATGACCGGTTTCCATGTTTTCAAGCAACAGCTTCCCGTCAGGCGTCCATAGCTTCCATGTACCAAAGGCATGCTTTAGGTAAACCTTGTCCGGCGCATTGTCCGTCACCACGAGATAAGCTTCCTTGAACTGGTCTTTGCCTGTCGCGACCAGTCTGCATCGAGAGGGTATTACCGCAAAGGATCGGGCAGGTGTCGCGGCAACGTCGCAGGTCGCCTCCACCAAGCTTGTCCTCACCTGGTAAACTCCTGCAGGAGACTGCTCGGCATAGGTTTGTGAAAAGGTCGCCGGCTTGCCTGGAACCAAAGGATCGTAATTCCAGCCAACCAGCTTTTCAGAGGAATCGAAGAACCTGACTAGCGCCTTCGGAAACTTAGCCTGCCCATCAGGATGTACCGTAACATCAAGCTTCAACGGTCCGCCAGGATGCACAAAGAAAAATGCCAAGCCATCGCCGCGAAATGGACCGTGCAAAACAGGAATGCCATCGTCGGCAAAACCAAGGAGGCAACCAACAAAAAGCGGAAACAAAGCCAAAAATCTAGATGGGTTCTTCATAGTTCAAGCAAGGTTTTGTTATAGTGTGTCAGCTAATTTCATCAACGGATTGCCGGCAACGTGCTTCGGCAAGACAATCGGATCGCAACTGGATTCATGCGCTGAAAACATGCTGGGAATGAGCGTCGTCAATGGATGACTGGTCATAAAAGACCTCTTTGCCTTCATGCCCGCATTCATTTGGCATTGAAGACAAAGGCAAGCACTTCAAAGGGCTTGAGGCCAGTTTTGAACTCGCCGTTCTTGAGCCAGACCGTGCGGCTGCGATTGATATTGCAAGTCATGTGACGCGGCAACCCATCAAGCCAGCATTTGAACCTGACTTCCGGCAAAAACTCGCGTCGGTTATTGACGATCAGCATGAGATAGCGTCCGTCCGCATGACGACGCAGGCAGTGGCTCACGTCAGGCACCAGGGCCAGCGCCTTTTTGCTTTCAGCATCTTCCTGGCCTTCTACCAAGCGCTCACGCTCCTTGAATTTCAACAGATATTCAACCGTGGCATCATCGTGATCACTGGCCAGCAGATCATTATGCCACTCGCCCAGGAAAAATTCCGACAAGAGGCTGACTTCTTTCATGGCCGGATAAATCACGAACTTGCGGTAGGCGGCGCTGCACCGCTGCAAGCGCCAGCCATGTATGCCCATGACTCCCTGCGCAATGGGAGCGAACATGACGTAAAGCTGCTCGTTGATTGTATATTGCGGTGTATTGTCGCTCCAAATATCAAACATAGGCGGCATAAAGATGGCGCTGCGACCGCCGCCATTGGCGCGCACCGCTGCCACCTGCATGGCGGCATCGTAGGACACCGTAAATAAATTAGCTTCAAACTCGGCGTTGCTGGTAGTTTTTCCTGGATACGTATTGGCGATTAAGACATCATACATATCTGCCGTCTGCTTGTAGGTTGTCCACCAGGCGATAATGGGCATCAGCTGCGCGCCAGGGTGATGCTCGCGAATAATCGGCTTGGTCCAAGAGTTGATCCATTCCATCATGCAGGTAGCCAAGTCCTGATCCTTGTATAATTCCCATTCCTTTTTGCGCTGCGCCGAATAATATGGCCAAACAAGATTCTCTGGCTCGTCCATGGTGTAGCCGATCACATTTTCATACGCGCTTATTTTTTGCACTGCCTCGGTTAAAACTTTGCGTCTTGCTGCCAAGGCTTCGCCGGTTGCTGGAATCATATATGTACCATGCCCCAGTTTTCCGCTGGTGTCTTCAGCATTATCCATAATCAAATCCATGCCCAGTCCGATCAGCAAGGCCACATTCTCGAACTGCGGATCGTCTTTGACTTTTTCAAGGTTTGCAAAGATGGTTGGTTGCGCATTTTTTTCATATCCCGACCTATTTGGCATAGCCAGATTGCCAAAGTCGGTGATATTGCCTCCTGCTGCCAGAAACTCCGGGTCTATGCGTGCTTTGTTAGCGCCGCCGATTGGCCAATAATCATACGCTCCAAGCGGGAAAAATGGCTTGCCTTTGAAAAGCACGGGCGGCAAAGCGGCGACAGCGGCATTTTGCACCCAAGCCATAGAAGATTGAATCTGGGTGTCGCCGACCTTAATCTGACTGATTTCTATGGTGAATGATGATTTTATCGCCTCGTCACTAAGAATACACAGCTCTTGCGGTGCTTTGTCACCGACCTGTGCGTAGCTGAGTTTGTGAGTTTCTGATTTCTTTAATTCAAGGCTGGCAAAGTCGGATTCAGCCAGGGCGTTATCTGGAGCAATTGCCTTGACTGTGAAACGGAATGTCACAGCGTCTGGTTTAAGCAGAGTGATGCTCAGCTCTGTCTGCCCTGCGCCCCAAGCGCAATTCGCCGGCAATTGGAATTTTATCCAGGTGTCGGCCTCAGTCGCAGAAAAAGTAAACTGGTAACTGTCTTCCTTTACTTGCCGGCCGGCGACATTGGCAGAGACGGTAAAGTCAGCAGCATGCAGGCTGAGAAGCGCAGATATGCATGCGAAAAGAAAAAATACCCGGTTTGACATCATGGCTTCACCTTGCTGATTTGTGGTTAATGGGCTATTATCGGCCTACTGCCCCAGATTCCGCTTTGTTGCACCTAGTTGCTATGGTAAAAAGCGATACGGTCGCCTGTGATCCGGTTCGGCATTGCCGGTGCCAAAAAAGGCTGACTCTCACAAGATGTGCTACATAAACCGGCAAGACGTACTGGAACTACGTCCCACCATGTTTCACACCCAACCATAGGAGACATCAGCCATCAACAAATGTACCATCCCTTCCTTCAAAGGTCAAGAATAATTCTGCGGTTTTGACGTCCGCAAGAATTCGTGGTCCGTGTGCGTCCGGCACTGCGGACAATGGCAGATGTCAAACAGCAGGAATTGGGCACCTCGGGCGGTTCGGCGTTCCAATCCTTTATGCGGATGATTCCATCCAGCAGTTTTTTTACAAGGGAAAACCGCCATTCGAGTTGATTTCTTCGAAACCCTGCATAAGTTTAATCATCGACAACCTCGTTGGCGAGTGGAACTACGACTTTAGGATGATATCGTAATCATACTGCAAATCAACAGGTTGTCAACTGTTTTCGAGCTTTTTTCGAGGAGGGTGACTTTTCCATGGATTCAAGATGGAGTTTACCATGATCTATGAACTTGAACTAAACAACTTCACAGTATTTAAGAAAGCCAATTTGCAGTTCGGCCGAAAGATCAACGT
>JAGVUR010000125.1 GCA_019136135.1 Verrucomicrobiota bacterium | reverse complement strand
GGTACGGGCACCCGGGGTGCTGGGTGGTCGGGAGGCATCCTGGGTGGTCGGGGGGCATCCTGGGTGGTCGGGGGGCATCCTGGGTGGTCGGGGGGCATCCTGGGTGGTCGGGGGGGCATCCTGGGTGGTCGGGGGGGCATCCTGGGTGGTCGGGGGGCACCGGGGGTGGTAGGTGGGAGGGTTGGGTTGCAGGGCACAAAAAAAGCTCCGCGTTCTCTGGATCTGAGAGTCGTGCGGAGCTTGTTTAGGTTTAGGGTGTGGTTGGATTACTGTTCGTAGGAGGGCTTTTTGCCAAAGATTTTGGCGAGTTTGCCGGGTGTGACCTTGGGGGTTCTGTCGTAGTTATAGATACCATTTTGCTCTTGTTCAATGTCTGTGAGCTGGGTGTAGCAGTATCCAGAAAGATTTGGGAGCGAGATCATCAGGTCGACTTGCTCTTCGATTTTTTGGCAGAGTTCGTCTTCGTTTTTGAGGTCGAGTCCGTGGTATCCCCATGTATTGTCAGCGAATTTCGACCGTTCTGGCGGGATGAACATGAATCCGCCGAATTCATCGTTGATGTAGGGTTGTCCTGTGTATCCGATTTCCCAATCGCGATTGCGTGATGGGATGCCTCCGTCTTCCGGCACGAGCGCCTTTTTCAGCTCTTCTGCGTTTGGGCGATAGAAGTGTACTGTCCAGAGGTCGGTTTTTGCGTGGTGGTAGCCGCTTGTTTCGTTGCAAGGCCTTGTGGGATCGATCAACTTTGTGAGGTCGTAGAGTTCGGTCATGATCCTGCGATGGAGCTGCAGATTGTTTCCAGGCCAGGTTTCGTTGGCCGGCGACCATGCGATGATCGAGGGATGGGATGCGTCGCGTTCCAGGATTTCCTTCCACTCCTGGGTGAAGTTGGCCATTGACTTCCAGAATTCGACGGTTTGCATTCCGTTTGAGCCGTGGGAGAAGGCGCTGACTCCCCAGGAAGCTGATTCTCCCCAGGTCAGGTAGCCCAGCTTGTCAGCCCAATAATGGAATCGTTCTTCAAAGACCTTTTGGTGCAACCTGGCGCCGTTGAATCCGGCTTCCATAGAGAGCTCTATGTCTTTTTTCAGCGCCTCGTCGGTAGGTGCAGTCCAAATACCATCTTCATAGTAGCCTTGGTCGAGTACGAGCCTGAGGAAGATTCTCTTGTTGTTGAGGAAGATCTTGTCTCCTTCAATATGGATTTTTCTGAGTCCTCCGTATGCGTTGACCTGGTCGATTGATTTTCCGTCCTGATTTTTGACGTTGTATGTGATATCGTAGAGGAACGGATTTTCTGGGGACCATGGGATTGTTTTGTCGAGCTTGACGGTTACTGGCGTACCCGATGTTGCTTTTGCCATCGTTGTTCCGACGATTTTTCCCTCTGCCTTGACTGTGATTTCGATTGTTTTTCCTTGTTGGTCGGCATAGAATTTAGGGATGAAAACGAAAGAATTGTTATCGAGATCTGGTATGATTCTGCAGTTTTTGAGTCCGTTGTTGTCGACTGGTTCGAGCCAGACTGTTTGCCAGATTCCTGTGACTCTTGTGTAGCTGCATCCCACGGATTTGTATCCGCTGCACTGTTTGCCCTTGGCTTGCGTGTTTGACCTTGTATCGTCAAAGACCCTGACGACCAGGTCTGCTTCCTGTCCGAACGTGACTGCGTCTGTGATGTCGAATTCGAAAGACGATGATCCGCCGTAGTGGATTCCTACGGTTTTGCCGTTGACGGCGACCTCGCATTCGTAGTCGACTGCACCGAAGTGGAGGATTGCTTTTTTACTTGCCCAGTTTGCGGGGACTGTGATTTTGCGATGGTAGAACATTGAGTTGATGAAGTCCTTGTGTCCTACTCCAGAGAGGCTGCTTTCAGGGCAGAAGGGCACTATGATTTTGTCATCAAATCCTGTGCTTCTGAGCAGTCCTCGTTCTTTGCCCGAGCAACCGAAGTCGAATTGATATGTCCAGGGGCCGTTGAGGTTGATCCAATCGAAGCGTTCGAACTGTGGTCTTGGATATTCTGGTCTTGGGATGGTCATGTTGATTCCTGTTTACATGTGGTTTCTATAGCATAAAACTAGCGATAACGATCAGTACGATGATAATCAAGACAAGTATGGCGACCTGCTTTTTCTGCAGGCCTGGACTTTCAGGTTTGGGTTGGGGTTGCTGGGGGCCGAAGAGGTTGGCGAAGGCTTGCCTTCGCGCTCGTTCGGACATGATTTCAATGGCTTCGGCTTCGGTGATTTTACCCGCCTTGATTTGTTCGCCAAGTTCTTCCGGGGTTGGTAAATCGTCTTTCATCGCAAGTCTTGAAATTGATGGGGTGAAGCAGGTACGTTATTAAAACACAAAATTTGATGCCTCTATGTGATTTTACAAGTTTACCTGCGGGGGTAAAGGCAGAAACCGGGTTTGTCGCTACATGATCAAGGTATTGGGTCGTCAGAGATTTTAGCGTTGATCGCATCGTAGATTTCCGGCATGTCTGTGAATTTGAGTATGTTTGGGAGCATCATCGATTGTGGGTAAGGCGTTATTTGCCTTTGGAGGATTTGCTGGTATGATTCTGGTGGTCTGTAGAGGGTCGTACTGCCGTCGTGGTTGACAAGCAATGCGGCGATGGCTGCTGGGATGCATCCTTGTCCTCTGGCGACTAGGTCGATTTGCTTGATTCCCTTGTGCCTTAGCAATACGAATGCGGCCGCGATGTCTCGGATTCTTCCGCAGAGGTATGGTTTTCCAAGCATCAACGCGCAGGCGCTGTGGTGGTAGTCGGCCGAATATTCGGCGAAGATTTCTCGTCCGGCGGGGTCTGGTGCTGAGTAGAATGGGTCTGTTGTGATTTGCTTGCCGTATCTGATTCCGTGGGATGAGCCTGGCGGGTATTCCGCGGCGCTTGTCGATTCTCCGATTCCTCGCGGGTCGATGGCGAACCAGCCGTCGGATTCCTTGAATCGGTTGATTTTTTCGATTTCGTCCTGTGCATCGATATGCGGTACGTACAGCGTGACTTGCTCGAGGTTTTCCGGGAAGTGGAAGCAATAGTTATTTGAATTTGTTGCGTACTTGAGTATCGCTAGGATATTGGGTTCGGTTTCGAGTGCGTATCTTGAGACGAGTGTATTCGGGCTGGAGTTGAAGAGCCTTGCCGGCCTTAGGATCCTGTAGTAGGGGATGGTGTCCAGGTTGTGCAGGTCATAGTGATTCGCGAGAGTTTTGGCCAATTGGGTTCGGTCGAGCTTTGGTCTTGACTTGGCGAGGGCTTGCGCTTTTTCCTGGATCGTTTCGATGATGTTTTTGTATCCTGGGAGGTATGCGACTTGTCCCTTTGGCGTGCATTGGAGTTCGGCGTCAGTGAAGATTTGTGGGTTATCGGGTTCTGGTTGCGGTTGATGTCTGTTTAGGATTCGATTGAAGAACCGGTGCATTTCGCGTCGGTTGTCCTTATTGAATCCATGGTTTCCGTCTCCGATGAAGCAATTGAGCATATCGTTTTGGTTAAGTACGCTGTAGATCTGCTTGAGTTCGTCGTAGGCGTCTTTTGCGCCTCGTGCGTCAAAGAAATCGTTTTTCTGTCCAAGAATCAGGGTTGGTTTTGGTGCGTTAGCGAGCAGGAGGTCAGGCATTTCGCATCCGAGTCCGACGAAGAACTGCGGTTCTTGTTCGGCATCGCATGCCTCTTCGTTTTCCAGATGGTGGATCCATGTGCTGATGTAGCAGCTTGGTGCAATGGCGGCTGGTCGGTCGTCCACCGCTGCGAGGAATGCGGTCATATTGCCGCCGCCTGAATTGCCTGTGACACAGATCTGCTTTGGGTTGACCTCGGGTCTTTGTTCCAGAAGGTCAAATGACCTGACCACGTCCCAAAGGCACCAGGAAGCATAATACTCGCCGACAAGCAGCATCTGCTTTGACAGCATGTTGTGTTCCCTGACCGGTGAGTACAGGACTCCGGTTTCCTTCGCCATCGGTGCGTTTTCGAAGAGCGATCGTTCGCCTTGTCCAGTGGGATCCGGGCAGAGGACGACGTAGCCGTCATTGACCAGATTGAGGATTGCGGTTTGGTACGTGTCGCAGGCTTTTCCGTTTTCGGAGTGTCCGCAAAGGAACAGGACTGCCGGTGCATTTTGTGCGTTGTTTGGAATGTATAGGTTGGCTGTGACGAACAGGCCTGGTCGGCTTTGGAAGATCAGGTTTTGTACTGTAAATCCTGGTCTGTCAAGTGTTTTGGCGACGGTTGAATTGAGCTCGCATTTTTCAGAGGGCAATTGGAATGCGGTGGCGACTTTTTGGCGGAGCTGTTCCCGATAGTTCAGGAAATCCTCCTTGGTTTTGATGTTATTGAGTACGCGTCGCCGTTGTTCCTGGTTTTTTCTGAAGAGTTCTAGGTAGTAGTCGTTGACGAGATGTCCGAAGGGTGCGATCATGTTATGGTTCTCCGTGTTTCATGACGTAGTCTTTCTGGAGTCCGATATCTGTCTTTTGCAGGGTTGGGTTGTTGGCGATGAAGTCGTCGGGGAATTTGAATCGGGAGCCGTCGTTGTGCCATTCGTGCTTGTTTGCGGTCGCGCTATGTTGTCCGAAGTTGGTCCAGTCGTTCCAGTCCTTGAAGGTTACGAATAGCTTGAGTGCGTCGAGTTTCGGGTCTTCGAAGATTGCGTTTGGGTTGTAGTCGACTTGTTTTTGGAATTGTTCGTAGGTTAGGTTAACCCTTGCGAATCTGCCTTGGCGTTTCCATTGTTCGGGGAGGGTTCCCTTTTCCTCAACTGGGGGGAAGAAATCCTGTTCCTTACCATTAATATAAGAGAATCCGAGGAGTGTTTTGAGCGTTGCCGGGATTCTTAGGAAGAAACAATTGTCCTGTATTTTGACTCCATTGAGCTCTCTGAGGTGGATGATTGGGTTTGGGACTTTTTGCAGCGTGTTGTCGGTGAAGACATTGTTTCTGATAACGCTCTTTTGGTTATGGTTGTTTGAGAGTACGATTTGGTTCAAGCTGTTGATGTAGAACACGTTGTTTCTGATCAGGAGATTGTCGCAGTCTCGGAAGATCGATCCATTGAAGCCTCTGGTCAGGAAGCAATTGTCAACTTCCAGGTTTTTGGCATTGGCTGCTCCGACGAAATGCGGTGCGTAGCCTGCGCCTCTTCCGTCATAGAAAAGCCTTGTAATTCTTATGTTGTTTGCGTTTCTAATGTCAACTGCCGCCATGGATGAATCTGCTTGCCACTTGAGTCCGAAGTTATCGATGACGATATTGTGTTTTCCGTGTATGACGAATGCCGAAGCGAGTTGTCTTTTGCCTCCATCGACACATGTTGTATGCGGGTTGATTCCCCTGAAAACAATCGGTTTTCCTTGTTCTCCGGTTGCCTTGACCCTGACCATTTCCAGGTATGTTCCCGGGTGGACGAACACTGTGTCTCCCGCGACGACGTTTTTGGCTGCGTGGTTGATGGTTTTCCAGGGATTTTTCCGTGACCCGTCTCCTGTTTGGTCATTTCCGGTTTTGGCGACATGGTGTGTCTGCGGCTGCCTGTCAAGGGCGATGGTTTTGAAGTCTATGTTGTTCAGCGTCAGTTCTCTGTTTTCGTTGAAGAGGTTTTCTTCTGCGTCTTGGTTTGTGTAGAGTCTTTTTGCTTTTGACTTGAGTGTGATTTGAGCATTGTACGTGGTGTTTGGCTGGAGTCCGTTGATGCCTGCCGAGATCAGGTTTGAGCGCAAGCCGCCCTGGATTGACTTTTTGTCTTGCGGATTGTCTTGTGGTGCGTAGGTCAGGGTGTATTCGACTGGCATTGTGGCGAATGCTTCCAGGTTTGCTGTTGTTGTGGTACTTGAGAGCGTCTTGAAGTCACGGATCTGGATTTGAGTCGGGATTGCCTGTCGCCAATAGTGTCCTGCCGGGAGTCCGTCAAATCCTCGTCCGCCGAGGAGCTTCAATCCATCGACGAATCCTTTTCCTTCGGCGAGTTTCGGCGTTGGAATTGTGAAGGATTCGTATTCGCCTTGGCTTGGCTCTTGCGCATGGGCATTTGCGAATGCGAGTCCTTGGGTGGAGTTACGGAGGAGTTTTTGGCCGAAGACGTTGTTTGCGACGATGTGGTTTGGTGCCTGGGCGAGTTTGACGTCACCCAGGAAGGTTGAGTTTTTGATGTCCAAATTGGATGCGTTTTGGAATGTGGCGCTAGTTCTTGCGATGCAGTGCCTCAGTTCTGTTTCGGAGGCGTTCTCGAGCGTCATCGCGTTGACGTCCAGTCTGGCGAGTTGGAGGTTTTTGGTGTTTTTGGCATTGATGTTGGCGTTTATTGAGACGGGTTTGTGTCCGCGTCCCCTGATTGCGACGTCTTGGAGACCGTCCAGGACCAGGTTTTCATTCCAGGTGCCAGGGAGGATGTAGAGTGTGGCGCCGGGCTTGAGCTTCCCGATGGCGAAACCGATGGTTTTCCAGGCGGTTTTCAGTGATGTTCCGGGGGCGCTGTTGTTTCCGTTTGGGGCGACAAAGAAGATGTCCTGCTGGATGTATTTGGGCAGCTTGTCCTTGAATGCGCTGTCGGCTTGGGGTCTGAAGTCGAAGTTGATTGGATCTGCCAGGTCGTTGTTTTCCGAGAAATCCTTGTCTCTTGATCTGACGATGCTGTTTTGGGCTGCCCCGAAGTATCCTGTGTCGCCGTGGCTGAAGATTGAGTTTTCGATCTTTCGTGCGTAGAGCGCTGCGTCTGAATAGCAGTCTTCCGCGATGGTCGTATCGCTCGGGTACTTGATCCAAAGGGCACCCTCGGTGCAATCGAAAGCGATGTTGCGCTGGAATTTGCAGTGTTCTGCCGGGGTTCCCCCATAGTATCTGATGCCCATTTTTTCGGTATCGAAGGAGATGCAACCTTGGATCGAGCCGTGCTCGTTTGGGGTCAGGACGATGATGCCGCCACCCGATGCGTAGAAGGGGGAGTGGTTGCCGTAGGTCTTGCAGTTGACGATATGGTTTTCGCGTCCGTTTCTGTTGATTGTGATGCCGCCTCCGTTGAGGAATGCGATAATGTTTTCGATTCTGCAATTGGTGGGGTCGCCGCTGAGGAAGATCCCCCAGCGGGTTCCGAATCCGTATCCCTTTGCCTGTTCGGGTGCGTTGAAGCCGGTGATAACGAGGTCGCGGATGACGATGTTGGCGATTTTCGAACCCCAGAAGGCGACTCCGTTGTCGGGGATGCGGCCGATGGTGATGGTGTGGTTTTTCGGCGGAAGGCTGTCCGATGTCCTGACATGGAGCTGCTTGGTTTCGTTGTCGTAGAACCAGGCTGCTGACGTGAATTCGAGTTCCTGGAGTGTCGGGACAGTTGCGTAGATGGTCAGGGTATCGCGTTCATTGACTGCTGTTGGTCGGCTATCCAGTTGGATTGTCCAGACACTTGGGTACGTTTTGGAGGGTTGGAAAGGGGCAGGCGGGTCGATGTCGCCTCGGATAAGGACGGTGCCTGGAATCAGTGCCCTGATGGTGCTGGTTTTGTCACTTGTTGGGAAATTTGCGAATTCGAGTGATTCATGATATGTGCCTGGCATGATCGTGATGGTATCGCCTGGCTTGAAGGATTCTTTTGCCTTGGCTAGCGTTCTGAAAGCCTGGTCTCGGGCAAGGCCTGAATGCGCGTCATTGCCCGATGCGGAGACGAAATATTCGGCACCGAGGGTGGTCAGGGCTCCAAGGGAGAGTGCGAGCAACATGGATTTCATGGTCGTTCCTGGGTTTGAGGTATTAATAAGGAATTTTCACAGCCATCCCATAATAGATGAATTTACACCGATCATGGGCACAATCAACTATGAAGGAGCTTGATTTCAAGTGACGCCAGCAACCATTGCCGCCTTTCTCTTGACTCCGAGACGCGCAGAAAGTGCCTTAGTCGTCGGCAATTTCAGCGCTGGAAAGACACCCAAATTTTTCATTGTTTCGTACTCGAAATGCATGTGACATGCCTTTCCGTGGCAGGTTTTGGAGGATTTGAGTTTTGGGACTGGGACCTATGTGACTTATGAGACAAATGAGACCTATGTGACTGTGGTCTGGGACATGGGATATGGGACGTTCGCGTTGTTTTTTGGAGGATTTGAGTTTTGGGCCTGGGACGTGTCGGACGGGTCGTGACCTGAACGCACTGAAAGCGTCTTGGATATCCAGCCAACAAGCTTGGATCGATTGGTGTGAAAAGTTATGAAATCCAGGAATTTCGCAGTGGAAAATTTGCCAAATAACGAATGCGTGTTATAATAACAAACTCGAAAAATTATCGTAAAATGTGATTGAAGTGTGTCTTTTTTGGCATGTTCCAGTCACTGTATGCAGTTAATAATAATATAAGGAAAAGTAGCAATGGCACAGAAACGCACTTATCAGCCTCATGTACTTCGTCGCAAGCGCAAGCTTGGTTTCCGGGCTCGTATGGCGACCAAGGGCGGTCGCAGGGTATTGGCGAATCGCCGTCGCGTCGGTCGCAAGAGACTGTCGGCATAATCATCATTTTAGGTCCATTTGTTTTGCGATGGGATCAGGGACTTCAGGACATGCGGGTGGGAGCGGTAGGGCTTTTGGTCGCGAGTCTCGTTTACGTAATCGCCATCAAATGGATGAGATGCGTGCGTCTGGTTTGAAGGAGACCGGGCGTTATTGTGTTGTGATAGTTAACAAGACGCCGCCTGACGATCAGCGCAGGGCGGCGTTTTTGATATCCCGGCGATACAGTTTGCTTGCTGTAGAGCGCAACCGTGCCCGTCGTCTGTTTCGCGAGGTTTATCGTTTGTTGTATGACTTTTTGCCACCGTGTTGGCTGTTGTTCATACCGCGTCAACGAATGAAGGGTGCGAAGTTGGACGACATCTACTCTGAAGTAGTTATGTTATGTGGTCGTGCCGGGCTGGTTCTATCTGGAGCAGTTGGTGGGGGAGCTGATCTGTCGCCTTCACTATGAAAATAGTGGATATTCCCAGTCGAATTGCCGTTATGTTGGTAAGGATTTACCAGCGTTGCTTGTCACCCTTGAAGGGTGGTGGATGTTGTCGATTTACTCCGACATGTTCGGAGTATGCTCGAGTTGCGATAGAGCGATTTGGATTTCTTCGTGGCGGTGCGATGTCGCTTTGGCGCTTGTTGCGTTGCAATCCTTTGTACCGGGGGTCGTGTTACGACCCTGTTCCTGAGAAACGCGAAGACAGACAAGGATAAGTTGTGAAATACGATAAAGTTACGATAATTGGCGTTGCGGTTTGCGTATTGAGTTTTTTTGGAATCATGTGGTTCCAGCAGCGTCAGCTTGCAGCCCGCATGGCCGCGATGCCTCCTTCGCAAGTGAAAACCGCGCCTGAAGCGACTGGTCCTTCACAGGAAGCGGTGCCTTCGGAGCAGCAGCCTGCGGAGCAAAAGTCTGTCGAGCAGCAGCCAGCCGCTGATTCCGCGGCGCCGGTTGCGGCGACTGGGGTGGTTGCGAGGTATCCGCTAGGCCCCGATCTAGCCAGGGAGCCCTCTGACGTACCGCTTGCGACTTTGGTTCGCGATGGTGAGTTGACCTGCAAGATCGATCCTGTTAAAGGCGGAATCGTGTCTGTGACATTGTCGAAATACCTTAATGAAAAGTCTCGGAATGGGGAGTCTTCAGGGAACGTCGAGTTGGGCAGTGCCGACTATCCGTACATGTCGCTTGGTCGCGGGATTGTCGAGTCCTTGGGTTTGGTTGACGCGGATCCTTCCAAGGACTTGAAGGTTGGCGACGATTTCGTCGAGTTGACCCGTGTCAACAGTTCGGGCGACTTGCGTGTTGTCGAGCGTTGGTCTATCGTATCTGAGCGGAGTTACGAGATTGACTACACGGTTACGATGACGAGCACTGGCAACCAGGCTTATGATTTGTCTGGGATGGTGATTGATGGTGGCGTGATATCTCATCAGGTGACGTCTGGCAGGCGCGACGAAGGCGGTGGCGCTGCGTACATGCCTTTTGACAAGAGCCACTGCAAGCTCGTTGATACGAAGACCTTGCAGAAAATAAGCGAATGGCATTCGACGATTCAGGATCCGAATTCATTGGAAGGCGAACGAGTCAAGGCCAGCGAGAAGATTGCCGGCAAGTTGAACGGGGTTGCCAAGTGGGGCGCCTTGCATTCCAAGTACTTCCTGATGTCTGTTTGGAATCAAGATGCCAAGGGTTTTTCTCGTTTTGACAGCTTTAGTTGTCCTGAGGTTGACGAGGGTGGCAAGAAGCAGGATCGTACTCGTGCGAAGTACTTGCTTGATGCGTCGGTATTGCCTTCTGGCGGCACCTTGGAGTGGAGTTTTCGCGGTTATGCCGGTCCCAAGGCTTCCGAGCTGCTTCATGCGATGGGGAATGGGATGGACGGGATCATGGGCATGGATCGCTTTTTCTGGGGCACTCCCGCTTGGATGGGGTTCATTTCCCGGATGTTGCTCAAGTGCCTGATTTGGTTCAGCCGGATTATTCCCGGTAATTCGGGTTATGGCTGGGCTGTGATTTTCCTGACGGTTCTGGTGAAGGTTCTGTTTTGGCCATTGACCCACAAGTCCACTAAGTCGATGCGCAAAATGCAGGAGTTGAAGCCTGAGATTGACGCCTTGCGGGAGCGATACAAGGACGACCCCCAGACGTTGTACCGCAAGCAGCAGGAATTGTTCAAGGAAAACAACGTAAGCCAGTTGGGCGGCTGCTTGCCGATGCTGTTGCAGATTCCCGTATTTTTCGCGCTGTTCAATACGTTCCGAAGCGCGATTGAGTTGAGGCAGGCTGGATTCCTGTGGGCCGCTGACTTGTCGCTTCCCGACACGGTTCTGAGGATTGGCGGCATTGGTCTCAATCCCCTCGCCATCCTGATGGGGCTTACGATGATCCTACAGCAGAAGATGACCCCCAACGCGGATCCGCAGCAGAGCAGGATGATGATGATGATGTCACTCTTCTTCATCTGGATCTTCTACAGCATGCCCGCCGCGTTGACGCTCTACATGACCGTCAACCAATTGCTGAGTATCCTCCAAACCTATTTGACTAAGAAAATCGACGACAAGAAGGCGACCGCATAGCATCGACTTAATTTGCGGGAGAAAATCCTGGATTTCCTGACATAGAACCGACCGAATTTACAAGGAGCAAACATGAGCTTCAATCTGATGGAAACGGCAAAGACCGTTCTGGACGAGATGATTTCGAAATTGGGCATAGTGGCTGAAGTAACCATTGTCGACGACGACGGCGAGCGCAAGCTTGACTTGAAGTCTCCAGAGGCTGGTCGTCTGATTGGGCGCAAGGGCCAAAGCCTTGAGGGTCTAGAGTTGATTGTCAACCGCATTCTGAGGAAACAGACTTCCGAAGATGAAAACACGCCTTGGGTCGTCCTTGAAGTCGATGGGTACAGCGTTCCCCGCAAGACCGCCGCCGAGCGGCATGGTCGCGTTTCCAAGTCCGACATCGAGCGTTTGGAACACATAGCGAAGGATGCGGCAAAGGAAGTGAAGATGTGGGGCGAACCCAAGCGGATCGGCCCCTACAAGCCTGGCGAACGCAGGATCATCCACATCACCTTGAGGAACGATCCCGAGGTCGAGACTGAAAGTGATGCCGAACCAGACGAAAACAACTGCAAGATGCTGACGATTCGCAAGGTCGAACAATAAGGAGCTGTTCAAAAATTAAGTTTGCATTTCCGGTTTCTTTGGGCTGCCTTTTCCCTGGCCTCTCAGTCGCGTATGCGCATACGCTCCTTTGAGGACAGTGAAAAATCAGCTCAAAACAAATCCGGAACTGTAGCCTTAATTTTGAACAGTCCCTAATCATGTTGCCGCCTTGAAATCGTGTGGGATCCTGGCAAGGCGATTGTCGCGAGATTAAATTCTTCGTCAACCGTCTTGCTTACGTTTCCAAGGTTGGCGAAGGGAGTGAAGGTTTTGGCGCAAAGGATTTGTGGGACATGGCGTCTTCGCGACGGAATTCGTCTTGTTTTGAAGGGGCAGAAACGAAAATATTGGTGAAAAAAGGTTTTTTTTGAAAAAAAGATAAAAAAAACTCATTGTTTTGGCTTGAATTGCGTTGCAGTACCTCGTATGGTATGAAATTGCACGCAAAGTCAAAGTGTATCTAGGTCGTTGAATCTTCAGTATGATTTAGCAATTGGTCGAGACTCGAAACCATAAAAAATAGGGACAACGAGATGAAGAGACTTTGGGAAAACCGTCAAATGCTGGATTGTGTTTTGGCGGCAATGGTTGCCATATTACTATTAAGTGGTGGGGCGTTGTACGGTCAGCGTCGAGTTGACGCTCGTATAACCCAGTTTCAGATTAAATTGGAAAAGACACCGAAGTACGCGGATTCGAAGGAGAGTTCGAAGAACAACTGGGCCAGGTTCACTGTTCGCTACGACATTGCCGGTGTGAAGTGGATTGACGAGCTTGAGATCAAGTGGACTGTATTGACGTTGGATGACAGCAAGAAGCCGATTATTCTTCAGCAGTCAGTGATATACCAGGATGTCGAGGAAGGTCGCGGTCATTTTGGATGTGTTTATTTGAAGCCGAGTTTTTCGAAACGCTACCAGGGGAAGACCAGCTTGGATACGACGAGCTACAGTGTTTACATTGAACTTCTTGTAAATGGCACTCGTGTGGCGTCTCACGAAGATAAGAAGCATGGGAATTTGCCGAGGAACTGGTATCGCCAGGCTGACAATGCTCGTACCTTGCCTGGGCAGCTGTTTCCAAAGAGCAAGACTCCGTTTGCTCCTTTGGACTATGATTTCTACGAGCATGAGAAGATTGAGTGATTGCGTTTAGGCGCATGGCGATCGATCTGATGAAGAAACATTTCCTTATAATATAATTAAGGTAAACATATCGGAAGTTAGCAATGGCAAGAGACGAACGAATTCTGGCGATTGACATAGGAGCGACCAGCATCAAGCTGTGCGAGTTTGAGTTTGACAAGGGCAGCTCGATGAACCTTGCCTTGTTCGCGTATCGCGAGTACGAGGAAGAATTGTCTGAAGGGACTCGCATGAACGTGGTTTCTGGCTTGTTGCGCCAGATGCTTGCGGAAGGCGGGTTTCGTGCAAGGAAGGCGCTGATTTCCCTGTCGGGTCAGATGGCATTGATGCGTTTCAGCCGTCTCCCTGTCGTGAGTTACGACAAGAAGGCGATTCGCCAACTGGCCGAGTTTGAGGCAACGAACAACATTCCGTTCCCTATCAACGAGGTTATCTGGGACTATCAGTTGATTGTGTCTCCCGAGGCTGAGACCATCGACGTGTTGTCGGTTGTGATCAAGAATGACATTGTCGAGCAGTTCACGCGGGCCGTTATGCAGGTTGGCTTGGAGCCGATATTGGTTGACGTTGCTCCTGCGGCGTGTTTCAATGCGGCACGTGCCAATGGTCTTGGCACGGACGAGTGCGTGATCATCGTGAATATCGGTGGCCGTGCGACGAATCTTTTGTTTGCCGAGGGCGATCGTTTCTTTGCCCGTAACATTCCCACTGCAGGCAATTCGATTACCCAGCAGATTGCGAAGGAGTTTGGGATTGGTTTGCCTGAGGCCGAGGAATTGAAGCGTCGCCATGGTTTCGTCGCATTGGGCGGCGCCTATGCGGAGCCGGAGTCTGAGACTGCGGCTTCGGTATCGAAGATCATCCGCACGGTGATGGCTCGTTTGCATGGTGAAATTTCCCGTTCGATCAATGTTTACCGTGCCCAGCAGAAGGGTGGCAAGCCAGTTAAGATGTACTTGACGGGTGGTTCGTCCATCTTGAACTACTGCGACAAGTTCTTCGAGGAGAAGTTGGGGATTCCGGTTGAGTACTTCAATCCATTTACGGTTGTGAATTTGCTTCCCTCGGTTGACCGTGCTCGCCTGGGCGAAGTCGCCCATATGTTCAGCGAGACGATTGGCTTGGGCTTGCGTTACGGCTCCCAGTGCCCGATCGAGTTCAGCCTTGTTCCTGCGGCGATTCAGCGGCAGCAGAATTTGAGCAAGAAGAAGCCGTTTTTCGTGATTTCCGGTTTGACCATCTTGTTGACATTGGGTGCATTTTGGTTCAGTGTTGACGAGACCCGGAAGTTGTATGATGCGGCGAATGCGAAGATGGAGCCAATCCACAAGGAGCTGGACACGAAGTGGAAGACGATTACAGGGCCCGAGGGCGCTGCCAACTCCCAGCTTACTCAGTACAATGCCTTGGGTGACTTGATGTTGCAGCGCGCTCGCTGGGCATCGATCTACAACGAGATTTACCGCTTGAAGCCGAACAACCTTTGGATCAATTCAATCAAGCCGATTTACTCCGAAGTGAGGCCATACGAGCCGGAGACGGTTGATTTGCCGTCAGCGATGGCCGAAGGCGGCATGATGGGCGGCGGCATGATGGGCGGTGGTCCTGGCGGCGGCATGTTCGATGGCGGGCCTGGTGGCGGCATGATGATGGGCGGCACCGATAATCCGATGGCTGTCGAAGGTCCGGTTCCGATTGCCGGTCTTGAAATCATCGGCACCTGCGTGATGCCTTATCCCGATGCGAAGTCAATGGCATGGTCCGCCACTCTTGGCGACCGGGTTGAATTTGATGGGATTTTCCAGCTTGAGCCGAAGGCTGCTCCTGCTTCCGATGAGGCGCCTGCCGCAGGTGGAGGCGAGGGCGAGGAAGCCGCCGACGCCGAAGCAAAGCCCGCAGAAGCGCCAATCGAGTTGACTCCTGCCCAGCAGAAGGCGAAGGAGGAGCGGGAAGCGTACGCGAGATTGCGCAAGTCAATCCTTGGCTCTCAAAGTCCCGAGTTGGCATTTGAGGCGGCGTTGCGTCAATCTCCCTTGTTTGATTCCGAGCCGACGATGACGGCGATTACGATCAACAGCGAGATTTATTCGTATCCACTGGAGCGTTTTGGCATGGTTGGCAGGAAGAGCAGTCGTGCTCGCGCATTTAAGCTACAGGTTAAGTTCCTGGCGAGTTTGGATGTTTACAACATACCGCCTCCAGGACTAGTTCGTACCGGCATGGGTATGGACGGTGGTAGTCCTGGTGGGATGATGGATCCAGGTGAACATTGATCGGTGGCGGATTTGAAAGGTTGAAGGACAAGCTGGAAAACAAAACACCAGGATAAGCTATGGATTTCATAAAGAAAAACATTGGATTGCTTTTATTTCTGCTACTTTGTCTTGGCGGAATTGTGTATCTTCTGATTCAGATCATGGGCGTAAGCAAGATCAAGCAGGGGGCTGTGGCAAAGGAAGCCGAACACGTCGAGTTTTTCGACAAGATCAAGAAGGCGAATCCGCGTCTTGATGAAGAAAACCGTGTAAGGGCGGAGACCAAGCAGAAGCAGGCCGAGAAGAAGTACACGGATTTCCGTACCCGTCTTGCCGAGCACCGTTTGATTGACAAGGACGACAGGGGCAGCCGTGCATTTATGCGGCTGGCCGAATCTCCCGCACAAAGTGAGATGCTGCGGATGATCGAAAAGATCATCAGGGACAACTTCGAGGATACGAGCGCCAAAACTCGTGACGGCATGGCGATGGAAGGCATGGACGGCGGCATGATGGGTGGCGGGATGATGGGCGAAGGCATGATGGGTGGCGGGATGATGGGCGGAGGCATGATGGGCGGCGGCATGATGGGCGGCGGCATGATGGGCGGCGGCATGATGGGCGGAGGCGCGATAGGTGGAGGAATGCGCCAGCCTGGAATGATGGGCGCCTTGACGCCTCAGCAACATGCAGCCATGATCGCAGCCGTAAAAGCCAAGCAGGAAGCCGAGGCCAAGGGCGAGAAGGTTGAAGACGCTGCGGTGACCATTACCGAGACGAAGGAAACGGAAGAACCCAAGAGGCATCTCCTCAGGATGGGACAAAAAGTCAGCCCATACCTGACCTTTGACCGTTATGCGGCGATGAAGAATGGTTTGAACAAGGATGACATGGAGCGGATCTACAAGCAGCTGAAGGTCGTCGAGCTTGTCATCGGCTTGGTTCGCGACTCCGAGGTTGACGAGTTGTCAGAGTTTGATTTGCCGAAGGGCATTGAGAAGTTGGAGGAGGGCGACTACGAGTGGACTCCGATAACGATGACGGTTGTTGGCCAGGAGGTCAAGATTCAGCGTTTGTTGAACATATTGTCCGCCAATGACAAATATTTCTTCTTCATCAGGAGCTTGGAGTTTGACGCTCCTGATGTATTGTTGGATCAGATCGCGGAATTGAAGGAATCGCTGGCGAAGGAAATGCAGGCGATTAAGTCGGCTTCGGCGTCCCGTTCGAGTGGTTTTGGCTATGGTGGTTATGGTCAAGTTGATGGCGGGATGATGGGTGCTGGTACCGGCATGATGGAAGAAGGGATGATGATGGGTGGTCGCACAGGCGGCCGTCGTTCTCGTCGCAGCCGTCGCCCCGCAGCCCAAGAAGGCGTCATGCCCGGCATGCGTCCTGGGATGCCTGGTATGATGCCGGGCGCTGGAGGCATAGATGATGGCGGGCTTTCGATGATGAATCCCTATGATTTGATACCGATGACCCGTAAGGATCTTCGTGTGTTCGACAATAAGAAAGACGTCACGATGACGATTCGTTTCGACTTGGTCGAATTTAACCATCTGGCAGAGAACAATTGAGGTGGCACGGTGGATTTCCTATCACGACATTATGAAAAAATGATATTGGGCGCGTGCCTGGTGTTTTTGATTCTGGGTTTGTTGCTGATTGCTGAGAACTATGAGAAGACCCAGGATGCTCTGAAGGCTGACATGCGCAAGTCTGAGCGTCGTCTTGACGAGGGTGATTTTATTGCGCCCTTGGACGAGAAGGCCTTTGCGATTGCTCCTGCGTCGCTTGGCGATCGCCGTCGCGCCTTTGACATTTTAGGTTTGGCTTCTGGCAATCGTCCTGCTCGTCCCCAGGGTTCTTTGTTTTCTCCGAACGAGTACATTTGTTGCAAGGAAGACGATTGCCGTGCGATCATCCTGATGTCCGAGTCGGTATGTCCGTTTTGCAAGACTGAGCAGCCGCCATTGACTGCGGACGAGGATGTCGGCGAGGACACTGATGGCGATGGCATTCCCGATGCCGTTGAGAAGAAGTATCCTCATTTCCTGAGCATTGACAATTCCCAGGATGCCCGGCAGGACTACGACAACGACGGCTTTTTGAATATTGAGGAGTACAGGGCTGGCACCGCAATGGACAATCCTTACGATTATCCCGACCTGGGGATGTTGTTGAGGTTTGTGCGGGTATTCCAATATGATTTGAAGATTCAGCTGCGTGATATTGACCGCAACAACCTTGATGATTCGTCCCGCTGGAATTTGGGCATTCGCGTTGAGAGGGCGCAGGATCCCATGGGATTCCCCGATCCCAAGCGTTCCATGAACAGGACAGTTCAGCTTGGTGCGACGATTCGTACGATTGAGACGAAGACCTCTTATCGCGTGAGCCAAGCGGGATTTGAGAATGTAGATGGAAAGGAAACCCCGTTCATTGTGGTTGAGAATTTGTCTAGGCCGGAGGAGACGTACAAGTTGTATCCTGAACAGACTCTCAAGGAAAAGACAGTGAACGTCGAGTTCATCTATTTGGCCAACAGGAATTTCAACTATGCTCAGAATGTGTGGGCTCGTTACCGTTTCAGGTGCGGGGTTGGCCAGGTTTTGCCGCCGCTGTCTCGTCCGAAGTTTGACAATCCCAGATATACCGAGCACTACAAGCTTGAAAGCGCAACGATGGATGATGGCGGCAAGGTGGTCATAGTACGCATTGAAAATGCGCGTGCCGAGGCAACAGAGAAGGACAAGCGGTTGGAAGTACCCAAGTTCGAGGCTCACAAGGACTTTTATGTTCCAATGCAAAATACGATGATGGGTGGCGAGGGCGGCATGATGGGACCTGGAGGGGGTGGTCCCATGATGCAAAATCCCGGCATAAGATGACCGCGCTGTAAAAAAAGTGCATTGTGTCTTGTTTAACGGCGAAAAACACCATTGACAAGAGAGAATTTACGACTAACTTATAAAAATTGAAATAAACAACCATACTAAAGTCCGAATATTCGCCGATGCTGTGCATTTGCGGGTATTGGACGGAAATTCGGACGGAGAACTCTCGATGAGAAAGAAACAAGAAGGTATTGGAAAGATGAGGCTAGTTAAGGGAATTGCTCTGGCGTTTTTCGTATTGAGTAGTTTGCTTGTGTCAAGCGGGTATTGTGCCGAGGGGGCGTCTGGGGTAACAGACGAAGCCTTGGTAAAGGTTTACAGCGAACATGAAGCTGCAGAGGCGCAGCTACAAGCCAAGGAGTACGAGAACGCATACCAGCGTTGCGTCAACGCGAAGGACGAAATCAAGGCGATTATCGCCAAATTGCAAGACAACGATTCCAAGTCTGACCAAGTTCGCCAGATTACAAAGGATTTGCGTAGTTTGGAAGGTGCCATTTTGCAGGAATGGGGCAAGGCATTGGCTGCCGAAGCCCAGGCGGCGATTGACGAAGACAACAAGGTCTTGACGGATGACAAGGGCAAGCAGATTCCAAAGAAGACCACGGATGTGGAAGATGCCCAAACAGCAGCGAAGATCAAGGAAATGATCAATGCGGCCATTGATAAGCTGTCAAAGGCAAAGGTGCTTTTGCAAGATGAGAAGCGTACGGAAGTCACTGGCATTCTCGAGGGTTTGGAGAAGTCCCGCATCATCTATGACAGCAAGTCATTGACCGCCCGTGAGAAGACCCAGCGTGCAGAACTGTTCAAGCAGGCTGACGACATGTTCTTGCAGAGCCGCGATTTGTTCAGCAAGAGCCAGTATCATGCCGCAGACAAGTTGTTTGAAGACATCAAGGCGATGTTGGAAAACGCGCGCGAGTTGTTTGGTCGGGCTGGTAGCACAGCGGTTGAAGTCAAGCGTCGCCTTGACGCCATTGATGCCATGCGTGCCGACCTTCACATCGAGTGGGCAAGCTACCTTATTAACGAGGCGAAGAAGAGCGTTGCTGCTCAGGATGTTGATGATGCATTGGCTAAGTTGAACATCGCGAAGGAAATTGATCCTAGCCGCGCTGAAATGATTGACAGCATGGCAAATGCGTTCCGTGCCGAGAAGCGCGACTTGGAATTCAAGGAAGAGACGAAAGTTGACATCATCATGCCCGATACGACCCAGCACGACTTTGACATCAAGGTCAAGATCGAGGCCGGTATTGTGTTGATGAAGAATGGCCGTTACTCGGATGCCCGTGACAGTTTCGAAACTGTCTTGATTTCCGATCCCTACAACTTGACGGCAATCCGCTACCTTTCTCGCATCAACGATGAATTGAAGAAGATTGCTGACGAGCGTCGCGACCAGATTTTCCGTGAGCGTCTTGCTGAAGTTCGTTGGAAGTGGGCTGAGCCTGTTACCCCATTGCTTGCCGGTCCCAGTGGCGATTTGGGTTCGAAGGCAATCCGCAAGGGCGCTGAAGTCACGAGTTTGCAGAACAAGCTTGACAACATCATCTTCCCCGAGATCAAGATTCATGACGAGCCATTGATTGACGTTTTGAACAAGTTGCGTCAGAAGAGCAAGCAGTATGACACGGATGGCAATGAAGGCGTGAACTTCGTGATTCAGCTGAAGCGCATCAGTGCAGCTCAGGCTGCCCTCGGCAACGCTGGTTTTTCAGGCGTTGGCGAAGGGATGCCAACGATGGGTGACATGGGACTTCCTGGTGGCGGCAGACCTGCCGGCGATGGAATGGGAGGTGGCATGGATGGCGGCGGCATGGGGATGGGCATGGGCGCACCTGGAATGCCTGGCGGCATGGGCATGGGCATGGGCATGGATGGCGGCGGCATGGGCATGGGCATGGGCATGGACGGCGGCATGGGCATGGGTATGGGCATGGACGGCGGCGGCATGGGCATGGGCGCTGCGCCTGTCGCCAGTGGACGCATGGAAGACTACTCCGACCAGCCCGTCAACATGGAGCTGACCAACGAATCGCTCGCAAAAATCTTGCAGTACATCGTTCTTACCACTGGCGTCAAGATGAAGATTGACAGCACTGCTGTCGTCATCAACCATCCTGACAACGTGATGGATCAGATGGAACTCCGCTTCTACAATGTGGAAGCAGGTTTCCTCGACACCCCGCGTAGCAAGAGGCGCATGAGCAGGTTGCAATTGGATACAGGTTCCAGCAGCGACGACGATGACGATGACGATGACGATGACGACGATGATACTGATAGCGATGACGACGACAACAAGTACTTCAAGGATGTCGCGACCATCTTCAGCGGCATGGGTGTTGATTTCACTAACGGCGGTCGCGCCATGCATTATCCCAAAGTCGGCAAGTTGGTTGTCTACAATACTCCTGAGAACCACATCAAGGTTGAGAAGATCTTGCAAGAATTGAACACGACTCCGACTCAGGTTACGATCGAGTCCAAGTTTGTTGAAATCGAGCAGACGAATCTTGACACCTTGGGCTTCCGCTGGACCCTGATGGCTGGCGGAGTTGGACTCAACAGCGCTGGTCCCAACCTGACGGATCCCGATGGTGCGGATTCGACCCACAACAAGGGTATCGGTGGGCCTGCCGGATCGCAGTTCCAGTTGGGCATCAGCAAAGATGTCACTGACTTCACCAAGGGTTTGCGTTTGGCTTCCGACGTGTTTGGTACCGCTGAGGCCGACGACCTCTTCTCAGTCTATTCTGTCTTGGGCAACTATGCCTTCCAGACCACGATTCATGCCATTGAGCAAGAAAAGCACTCTGACGTGTTGAGTGCGCCGAAGGTCACCACCATCAGTGGACAGACCGCACAGATCAAGGTCGTCACCGTTCGTTACTTCCCTGAAGACTGGGAACCACCAGAATACGATACTGACGGCGACAGTGGTGCAATCAGCTATACGCCTGCCATGCCGACCTTTGGCGACGGCACTGACATCGGTGTTATCCTGGACGTGACCCCCGTGGTTGACTCTGACGGATACGCCATTGACGTTGAACTCGAGCCGCAGGTTATCGAATTCTTGGGCTATGACAACAGTTTCAACACCACGATGATTCTGCAGGGACAGCCCTTGGATACCAAGAATGGTATGATGCCGATCTTGACCGAACGCAGGGCAAAGACGAAGCTGGTCATCTGGGACGGTGAAACGATTGTCCTCGGTGGTATGATCCAGGAGAAGTTGACGAAGTTTGAAGACAGGGTTCCGTTCCTGGGACGCCTGCCTGTCCTTGGTCGCCTGTTTACGATGAAGGGTGAACGCAGTGTTAAGACCAACCTGTTGATGTTCGTCAACGCACGTTTGGTCACGCCTGCCGGCTTGCCAATCCGCGCCAACGACCTCCGTGGTCTGCCGGACTTCAGGCACTAAGCCTAGTCTGATTAGCTAAATGGTTAAAGCCCGTCGAAGCGTAAGTTTCGACGGGCTTTTTCATGTTTTGAATTTTGTGGTTTTGGGACTGGGACTATGGGACGTTGACCTTGGGTTTTGTGTGTTTTTTGGGGTTCTGGGACTGGGACTGGGTCGGGGCTGACGGGGTCGGACGGGTCGGACGGGTCGGACGGGTCGGACGGGTCGGACGGGTCGGACGGGGGACGGGTCGGACGGGTCGGACGGGTCGGACGGGTCGGACGGGTCGGACGGGTCGGACGGGTCGGACGGGTCGGACGGGTCGGACGGGTCGGACGGGTCGGACGGGTCGGACAAATCATTCATAATTCAGCATTCAGCATTCATAATTCATGCGATTTGCACCTTGGGTGGTCGGGGGTCACCACTGTGGTGAATGGAAAGGAATTCTCAACCCCATGAAAATCAATCTATTAGGAATAACAGACTAGCCTTGACTGCTTTTTTTAGGATTATGCGTCAAGCCAGTACTCAGATTTGATTTTCTTGGCGGATATGAAAAGCGTTTGTTTTTTTCTTAAAACGATGGATTTTTAGCTTGATAACGAAGCAATTATGGTGTAGATTGTTTAAAATTCCCAAAATTGCGAAAAGATTCCGTGATTTTGGCAAGCAGTCATGTACAGTTTAAGCTCAGGGTATTGGCATAGAAATTGCTAATTATCCTTATGGGTAAATGTGTTTTTATACACTGTGATTTAGTGTATTTTTGACGTCAACAAAATAAAAAAATTAAAATAACGAACGATGTTAGCAATCCCAATCAACGAGGAAGAATCCATGTCAAGAAAGAAGACTGACGGAAACCGTTATGCATGTGGTAGGGTATCTGCCATTTTGCTGAGTTTGTTGTTGTTCATTGTAGGTTCTGTTCGAGGTGCCGTAGTTGATTCCGACTCGGCGCGGGAGTTTGCAACGAACTGGCTTAGCGCCGCTGGCGACGGGCTATGGTCCGGCGTTCGCGAGGTCGGCGGCGTTGATCCGTTGCTGGATGCTGACGGGAAGGTCGTGGCGTATGTCGTCGGCTTGCGTCCTGAGGGTTACTTGGTTTTGTCCACTGACGACCGTATCAGTCCTGTCATTGCGATGTCGCGGAGCGGCTCATTTGACAATGCGGCTGGGAATCCCCTTCGTTCGATATTGCTTGCGGACTTGGGCAAGCGTCTTTTGGAAGTCGAGGCCGTTGCTCCTGAGGGTCAGACCCGTGGTGGTTCTTCCGTTCCTGCCGGGATTGCCGCGAACAAGTCTACCTGGGGCAAGTTCCTTGGCGGCAAGACCCGCGGTTCCGGTACTGACGTTGTTTCGGAAGTCTGGGTTGGTCCCTTGACGAAGTCGAAGTGGTCTCAAGGCAATGGCATCTACAACTACTATACTCCAAAGATCAATGCCAATGACTACACGATGTACGAGTATGGAAATCCCGAAAACGCTGTTTGCGGATGCGTTGCCACGATGGCCGGTCAGCTGATGTACTATTTCCAGTGGCCGCAGAAGCCTATTGGCAAAGTCCTGGGCAGTTGCGAAATTACGTTTGCTGACGAGATCGTTCATCCAGACGCGAAGCCCGTACAGATGTACCTCTATGGCGGAGACCGCCAGGGCGGCGCCTACAAGTGGGACTTGATGAAGCCCGTTCCCACCGCGAACGAAGATCCTGCCACATATGAGCAGATTGGCGCCTTGTTGCTGGACGCAGGCTTGAGTGTCAACATGGGATATTCAAATAGTGGGTCTGGAGCAGTTACATCGTGGGTTTCCGGGGCATTGCGCAATGCTTTCAAGTATGCGTATGCGAAGCCATTGGGCGCCGACTACAATTCGGCGCGCGCCAACCTGGACGCCCGTCGCCCCTTGGGTGTTAGCATCAGGGGGGTTGAGGAAAACCATGCCATCATTTGCGATGGTTACGGTCGTTTAGACGGTCGTTGGTATTACCACATGAATTTCGGTTGGGCAGGCAGTCAAGATTTGTGGTATTCCTGGGAGGAGAACTTCACTCCTGGGTCTTCAATATATTTAACTGGGTTTTCGTTTGGTGTTGCTAACATCTATCGCCAGAAATTGCAGGCGAATGAGCACATGCAGGGCCATATCATTTCCGGTCGTGTCACGGATGCGAACGGAAATCCTGTTGCCGGCGTCAAGGTCAGCATTCGCAAGGCTGGTGAGAGCGAGACTTGGCAGACGATGTTGGCTTGGTACGATCCGATCGATCCGGTCGCCACTCCGATCTATCAGGACTGGGACAAGGCCGGCAACTTCAACGGGATTTGGGAAGCGGAAGAACTTCCTGGCGCGGACAAGTATAGGAACACGACTGATTCATGGGGTATTTGGGCGATTGACAAGGTCGCGCCTGGCGACTATGAGATCGTATTGGAGAAAGACGGACTTCAGTTCTCGGGCAAGAAGACGATCAAGGTTGTAGATAAGAATATCTGGGGCATCAACTTTGTTGCTTCGACGGAGGACAACCTAGCGTTGACGAAGTGGTGGAACGAGGGTGACTTGTACTACTTCCTGTTCAACCGTGCGGTTGGCAACGTAGATTTGGATCTGAACAAGATCAGCATCAACGGCAAGACCCTTGGGCAATACGGCGCGGTGGTGTCGATGAGTTCCGCGAGCAACTTGATTGTCATCAAGGCTTCGCTTCCCGCCGATGGCACGGGTGGCGATCTTGTTGTGGACGACGGTTTCCTGACGCCTGTTTATCCCAACATTTTGAATTGGTTCTGGGGTGATGGCAAGACCTTGCTGGTTGAGTTTACAGATGTGATTTCCAGCGAGTTGGCAGTTGCCTGGGATGCCAGTGACTTCAGGGCTTTTGTCGGCTTGACCATCAACGGCGTCGACTTGTCCAATGCACGTGCCGTCAAGTATTCTCCGGCGGTTGACGGGTATGAATTGGGTTCCAAGCTTGTGGTGATTGACATCAGCAACTGCCCCAATACGGGCGCGGTAGCGAATGAAACTACCCATGCGGCGGATACCTTTGCCTACACTGGAACAGGATTGTCCATGCCTGTATCATTCCTCTCATCCAAGGAATTCGGCTGGCTTGTCTTTGACAAGAATCTTGGCTATGCCGGCATTGACTACTCCAAGATCGTACTGAGCAACCGCACGCTGGAAGGCGCAGTGGAATTGCACAGACAACCCTACAGCGACTACGTGATCCTCAATGTGAAGGCCCTGGTCGAGTTTACCGATGACCAGGCGACAATCGCTGATGCAGACAAGGTAGCGTTCACCCTGGCAGATGTTCCCGCCTTGTCCGAAGAAGAGAGCGATTGGACGGAAGCGGAAGGCAAGGTCACCTTGACCTTTGCAGGAAACTTAGGTTATGTTGAGCAGGTTGACTTGTCCAAGGTCACCTTTAATGGACGGGCACTGACGGGGGCGACGGTGACATCAACGGTTCCGTTCGGGAAGACCATTGACATCAACACGTCCGCGCTGACGGATCTGGCTGGCGACGCCACGATTGCGGCAGGTGGTTTGGTTGACCATGTCCCGGCATATGTGGAGAGCCTTGCAGAAGTCGGGACCTATGCGGTTATCAAGTTCAACCAGATTCCCGGCGAAGGCAACTTCAACTTTTCCCGTTTCTGCGTCAAGACTGCGGAAGGCGTATATAACGATTTGACTGGAGCCAATATTATTTTTTCCGCTCCACTAAGCGACTATGTGATTGTCGATTTGAAGTCGGTTGCCTTCAAGGAAGACAAGAAGGTCACCTCTTCGGCTGGTGCGTTCACTGCGACGAAGGGTGGGGCGGCCGTCGAGGGGTTGGCCGTCGATACCTTCAACATTTCGGGCGACACGATCACTCTTACCTTTAATAAAGACTTTGACGAATTGACGGTTGATCCCACGAAGGTCGAGTACAATGGCGTTGTCTTGCGCTACACTCCTGACGCATCGGACACGACCACAGTTGCAGGCACGAGCATCACCTTGAGGAACATCTGGTTCTTGCAGAGTGACATTGCCTTGACCGTTGGTTTCCATTCCGGTAACGCTGATATCCAGGTTGACGCGGATGGTTGGGCCACCAATGCCGCCAAGTTTGACAAGGATGCCGACACCAGCTTGATTTTCCTCAAGTATGAGAAGGCATTGGGCACGGTCAAGGAACTCAATACTGTTGCTGGCGCGTCCATCCACGCTAATTTCCCGTACTCTGACATTTTGCCCCTCAAGGTGACTGAAGACTGGCTAAACGACGGAGCCAATAACCTGGGCAATGACGACTTTTTGGTCTATGACGAACTTCAGCCGGCAAGCTGGGCGCTTGAGGACAACAACACCAGGCTCGTATTGACCTTCAACCGCAACTTCAGCACGATCGAACTGGATCCCACCAAGGTCTCCATCGGAACGGTTGCCTTGGCCGGCTCCATCCTTGACTATGCGATGGAAGGCTCGGACCAGGCGATCATCAACGTGAGCAAGATCACCAAGCTGAGCAAGCCGATTGCCTTGGCTGCTGGCTTCCTGACCTATCCTGCCGATATTGTGGTGAGCATCAATCGAGTTGGCAACATCGTGACGGTGACATTCATCCGCGACATCACTGCCGAGGATTTGGGCAAGATCAAGATTGGCGGCCGTGGTTTGGCGGGTGCCGATGTGACCAGGGCTGACAATGTTTTGACGGTTGACATCACGCCTTTGACCAAGCTTGAAGGTAATTTCGGCGAAGGCACCTTGGAACCCGCCGATACGTCCTATGCCATTGCGCCGGTTCTCGAGCGCGATGCGGACAAGGACGAGGTCGTTGATTTAGGCGGTGGTCAGAGGCAGTATCACATTTGGTACAAGTCAGATGTCGGCTATGTGGATTTGGATCGCTCGAAGGCATCCTACGCCGGCGTGGCATTGACTACGGCGACAATCAGCAAGGAAGGTCCTAAGACCTTGGAGATCATCCTGGAAACGGGTTCGGGCCTTGCCTTTGCGGAAGGTGCGATGACCATCGATCCCGATGGCTCCAGCAATTCTGACCAGCCTAACATGTGGGATATGACGATTGTGGACGTGACTCCTGCCGTGTCGGGCGTCGGTGCCACCACGGAAATTCCTGCCGCCAGCATTGTTACATCGATCAAGCGTGCCTTTGACAAGTCCTACGTCAACACGCCGGTGCTTGAGTTTACGGTTACGGGAAGTGACTTGGCCGGCATCAAGGTGACGGATTGGCAGGTTCGCTCCACCAGCTCCGGCAAGGCCGCGACGGTTCCGCCGAGGGCGACGGTCACCGAGTGGGATGCGACCAATGGAATCCTGAAGGTTCAGGTCGCTGATGGCGACGGCTTGGTTAAGGTCGATTATGTTCCTGACGAAGGCACTCCATTTGTCAACGGCGAAGTCTATCACTTTGACAATGTCGGTCCCGTGATCATTGCTGCGACTCTTGACAGGAGCAACCGCTTTGTTGACGTCACCTGGAACGAAGTCATCGGCGCCTTGGGTGAAGGCGTCAATGAGGAGTCGCTTGAAGGCAAGTCTGCCATCGGTGGCAAGTATGTCTATGCGTATCAGGACAATGCCGGCGAACCTGCGATTTGGCGTGAAGCCCCGTCTCAAGTTGGCGATGGAAAATATACGTCCAATGCCGACAGGGCGATAACGGGGTGCGTGGGATTGGCTGACAATACCAACGGAAACTTGCTGGACAAGGTCAGTGTTAGTGTTGGAGGAATCAACGTTCCCGTGGCTAGGTTCATGCTCATCGACGATAATGGAAACAATCTCTACGATGAGGGCGAAGTGATTTTCCTTAAGATGCGGAATGACATGCAGGAAATTCTCGACAATTATACCAGTTTTCCATGGGTGGCGGCTAATTTCGTCAGATTGACCAATCCTGGCGATCAGTACTTCGATGAAAATTACAGTGCGGCGTCTTCGTCATATGATTCCCTATTGGTTCTTCAAGGCGTTGCGCCCACTCGCGATTACGACACTGATGTCAAAGCCTGCTTCGGCTTGCCGAACAAGATGTATTCCAGCGTTGCGCCTCCAGTGCCCGCTACCACGGATCCTCAAGTTTTGCTGGCTCAGATTAAAGGTTGGTGGACCAACCTGGGCAAGGAAGGCGCTGGCGCGTGGCAGGACTTTGGCGTTCCCGTCATCGGCACGTTCGATTTGGCTGCCGGCGACGAGCTGATCCTCGGCACCCCGACTGGTGCCGCAGGCGAGGCGCTCCCCGCGAACATCATGTATTTTGACTTTGACTGCAACGGCTATTTGTCGTCAGGCGACTTTATCTGGATTGACGGCGAAAATGACCTTACGTTTACCCGCGGCAATGCCGCCGACGTGGTGATCAGCAGGGTTCAAGAAGATGATTTGAACTGGAACTTGGCGCCTGTCAACCATGAGGACTTCGAAGTCATCCTCCATCGCAACAACGGCACGGTGATCAATGCCTTCGTCGAAGCCGTGACCAACGTAGGCGAAACGGACAAGACGCTGGTCTTGACCAGCGCCAACGTCAACCAGGTTCGCATCTGGTTGAAGTACACTCCCGAACTGGAAATCGAAGGCACGGTTGCCTTGCCCGAGACGGCTGATGACCTGACCACGGACATGGAAGAACTCTCGATCCTCAAGGTTCCCGCAGGTGTGGAGACCATCGAGATCCGTCCGCGCAGCAATCAGGAAAACACGCTTTACGATGCACTTGAGAACGAGGTTTCTGCCAGCAACACCACGGGCGAGATGCTGTTGTTCGATACCAGCCGTCCGCGTGTCACGAACGTCATCGTCGGCCATGACAACTATTCCGTCCAGATTGTGTTCAACAAGCGGATCTACGGCAATAACCAGGGCATCCTGCAGAACTACGCTGATGCAGCCCCGTTCTTCCCGAGGTTCCATGACTGGGAGATTGTGGATCACACCAACTTCGATGTAAAGGTTGTCTATGACAACGGCAAGGAGCTTCCCGTTTCGTTGAGAAACACCGCCGCTTTCCAGAACGTCAAGTACCAGCGTGGAAGCAATATGGTTCTTCTCGACTTCAACGGCAATTACAACAACGAGCATCTCCTGGATGCCACCCGGGGCAATCCAGGTGCGTTGTGGACGGATGCCGAGTTGGCGGCAGATGCCAGCAGATCCAATCCTGCGAAGCTTTCCTGCTCCTACGAAGGCAATGCATTCGAGTATACCGTCTATCCGAAACCAGTGAAGATCGTCATCAATTTCCTGAACATCTTCGACTACCAGACCAATCCATTGGCGGACGAAAGGATCGAGGCGACGCTGTGGCCCGAATACAAGCCTGGCTATCCTTCGCTGGTTCCCCCGATGTTCTCCAGCTACAAGGAGAAATATGAGGTGACCTTGGCTGTGACAAACACCAACTCTGGAAGTTCATGGTCGTACTCGGTGAACGTTTCTGGGCTCGGCATGTGCGACGTTTTCAAGGAATGGACCACGACCCAGAGCAAGTATGCGTTCCATCGTGGCGCCTATACTCAGCCTCAGTTGACCGATACGGCGAAAACGTTGTATACTACCTATACTAACACCGAAAAGTATCAGCTGAGAGATGTTTTGCCTGCTGGTGCTGAACAAGGCGATCCCGATGGCGTTACCTACTATGGTGTCTGGTACCGTGACTTGGATGGCGACGGACGCATCGATGCCGTTGACCTGAACTTCAAGAACCCGTATGTGACCAGTTCGAATCGTGCTGAATTGCAAGTTGGTTCAAGTGCTATTGCGGGCTTCAGGGTCTGGGTTCAGCACAATGATCCCGATGACATCGAAAATGCTACTCACGAAGGGTACTACCCACCCAACACTGAATACGGCAATGATTTCAGTGTATTCATGACCTGGACCTCATTCCCAGCGAACACAGCCGGCAACAGGGGTACGATGGAAACATTCCACAACCATACTACCTCCAACTGGCTCAGCAACTGGAGGAGTGTTTCGATTACCGGGCACCAGGTGATTCCCAACACAACCAGCAACTCATGGGGCTACACCACGTTGCGCTTGAACTTGGACCAGAGCCAGATTCCGGCGCGTACATACGGCAATCGCTGGATTGCGGTTTCCTACCGTGCTCCCAACTACTCACGAGTGGACAGCGGTTACGGTGAAAGGGTAGCTAACACCTATGACTGGCGTCGTAGCAATAACCTCCCGCTAGTCAGACCTGCAGATGGCAGCTACAACACGGGCATCACTGATACAACCGTTCAAGGTCGCTTCACCAGTTCCGACGAATTGGCGGGGATCTGCTGGGTGTGGCCGAGGACGAACCTTCCATACTACAACACAGGTCACGTTGACGCGCACTTCATCTGCGATTCCTTCGGACCGGTGATGGCTTGGGACGGTGCGGCACCAGCTCCGATGACGGCGGTCGCATGGCGCGCAACTCCGTACATCAAGAGTGACGAAACCGAAATGGGCTACGAATACTTGGATGTCAAGTTCACCGAGCCGATGGCCTACGTCAATGACAGCAGCATACCTGGAGCGGGCTATTTGGAAACCCAACTGACTCCTGCTGGCGTCTTGCATGGCGCATGGGGCGCGGAGGTTATCGATACGAACACTGTCCGCTTCAGATTCCGCAGCAGCACCACGAACCTGGAGCATACGTTCAATCCTAATTGGCTGTACGAATTGGGTTCCGGTGTCATCGAGCAGCGGAACATGGCCAGTACGACTCCCTATCGTACGAACCGTCAATTCTCCGTCCGTGCCATTGGTATCAGGCCTGTGGATTCCCGTTACCGCATCTTGACCCAAGGCACCGGCGATTTGGTCCCAATGTTCACTGTTGACGCAAACGGCGCCAGCGTGACGGGGCGTGGGACCGGCTCTTCGACAACCACCAACTTGTCCGTCAACGAGGTTCTTCTCAAGACGGTGGAGCAGGGCGGTGCCTACTCCTTCGGTACGGCAAGATGGTATGAGGAGGATCAAGAGAACGGTGTTCTTTGGTCGCTTGGAAACGCCAGGGCACAAAACATACGTGGAAACCTTTCTTCTCGCGGCACGCTGGTCTATGCGTTGGGCGCGAACAATCTGGCTCCCGGCAACAATCCTGGTTCCGGGTTGTATGGCGGCATCGGCAGGTTGATTGTCCGCAACGACGACTATGCCGGATATGCCCAAGGTCGCTACAATGTTGGCAGCCGTGGCACGATGCGCGCTCCCGATCCGATGAACAGGGGATATGGCTACACCACGGCATTGACTCCTGACCAGATGATGATGGTCGGACCGGTCTACAACATGGTCAAGGTCAGCCCTGTCCAGCAGGCTTACAATACGTCCCGCATCCAGGCCGAGACCAGGACGCGTGTGTTGGGCATTGATGTCGGCGGCGCGTCTCAATACTCGCTGACGGCGGTGACCGTTCGGGCCATTGATACCAGCTATGGTCAGTTCGATCCTGAAATTGACTTTGAGAAGCTGGCTGACGGAATTACCTCAGGTGTTCAGCTGATCAGGGCTGACGGATCTACCGTGACCGTTTCCATGAATGGTCTGGAATGGTCCGGCTGGAAGGTCACCGAGGAAGGATTGCCCTACAAGGAAGTCACCCTCAGGCCTGTGTCCCCAGAAGCGGTTCCGACCACTGGCGGACCGGAACGCTCCTTCGACTTCTACATCCAGGTCCTGACCAGCTCGGACTTCAACCTGGGTGACAACTTCATCATTGAGATTCCGGATGATGGAATCGCATTCGGCACCTACTCGACTCAGGACAAGCATGTCGCCACCTGGGGCACGGCCAGCGGAACACGCGGATTCGCCTTTACCGACCATATCTTCAACGATACCAACAACGACGGGCGTTGGTCGGCAGATGCCGCCATCACCTCCTTCGAAGACATCTTCTTCAGGACTCCGTTGTACGACGGCGGCAGGCCATACCTCACCAATTGGCAGCGGACGAAGATTCTGGCTCAGAATGGAATCAACGTCAAGAACCTCTACTATGCGAAGAAGGACTGGTCCACCAATCCAGAGACAAGCCCATTCTACGGATTTGGAAACTTGACCAGCACGGCGGATCATATGTGGATGCTCCTCGATATGCTTGGCAGCAATGGCATCGACTTGAACTACAATGTGAGCTACGCGCCTGGCGATGACATTTGGTATGACATCGGCGGTACGCCCGGCGTATATGACGCGGGCATTGACATCCCGTTGTTCGGCAATGCGGACAAGTTCCCGTTGCCCTGGTCGGTTTCGGAATCCGGCGCCAGATCTGCGCAGTATCGCAATGCCGCGACGGCGAAGGTGAATGCCGTGATGGGCGCGAACGAGCGTTACATTTCTGCGCCTAGCGGAGCGCCTGTCGCGGTTGTCGGCCTTGACATGCAGGATGCCGGTCGTGGCTTCGGTCCCCGCTACATCTTGAACGAATCTGTCTTGGTTGAGACGATCAGCAAGAACATGGTTGCCGGTCCTCATTCGTTGGTCTTCACGGCTGACGGCAAGGCGTCATGGGATGGCGGCGAGCCGGTTGCGGTTCCAACCAAGGTCGGCGGCAGGGCAATCTTGCTTGATGCCACAAAGGCCTACGCGGTTGTGATCCGCAGGCTGAATGCGGCATTGCCTGCGGCTGATACCAGCGAACAGTTCATCGTGTCTGCGGACATTGACCGCGACATCCAGCAGCCCGTCGAGATTGAAGGCGTCCGCATCCACGCCGTTGGGCGTGGTGACGCCATCACAAACGTTCCCAACCAGAAGTACGTATTGCGTCGCAACGGCACGTCGTTGAGCTGGGCTGGCGGCGCCTATGTCGATACCGCGGCTGGCGGCACCTTTGTGTTGAATCCCAATGCTGCGAACTACCTGATTGTCCAGGTTGACGCATTGGGCATGAACGGCACGGGTTCCGAGAGCGAGGAACTGGAGGTTTACGCGGCTGACGGTCGTGTGATCACCCCGTTCCTGAACATCACAGGTCTCGAAGTGATGTCGGTTTCCGACATGATCGCTCAGGGCTCCTATGTGTTCAGCTATGACGGCGGCGGCAATTTCACCTGGGGCAGCGGCGATCCGATCGACGTGAAGTCATTGGCGGTTGGCGAGTACGCGATTGCGTTCGGTGACGGGGTCAGTCCGGATTATCCTCGCAACTTCGTGGTTGTCCGTCGTACTGCGGGGTCGTTGCCCTCCCAGGCTGTTACGGATTCCCTGTTCATCAACCAGACTCAGTTGCTGCGTGTTGCCGTGAGCGTAACAAATGTCAGGGGTTTCACGAACACCCACTTGAAGCCGTTGACGGCGGATAAGGAAAGCGGCATTTCTCTGTGGTGGGATGCCAATGCCGACGGTCAGTACAATGCCGGCGACATGTTTGTCCCCTTGGCCGAGGTTCCTGTCTTGGTCGGTGGCGGCACCAACAGATACGACACGGTTCTGACTCCGGATCCCGCCTTCTTGACCGCCTGGCTCTCCTGCCCGCAGGATGCCAGCTACTCCAAGCGTGGAAGCAACTTCTTCGTCTGCGTCCAGACCACGGTTGACATGTCCTACGGCGACCAGTTTGCCGTTAGCGCATCCTTCTACGAACCCACCGAACCCGACTATGTTACCGGCGGCGTTTGCTTCGCCAGTGGCGGTTCCGGTACGATCACTTGCACCAGCATCACCAATACCCAGTTCCGCAAGCTGACCACGCCTGGACAGACGGCGGATGCGGGCAACACGGTGCCTCTGGCAAGCATCGACCACTTCCTCGGCGCAGACCTTGGCAGGCCTGCCTTCATGGAAAGCGTCACCATCACATTCTACTCGGCTTCAGCAAGCTTCGATCCTGACAAGATCTTCAAGCCGATGACTGGAGTGCCGACTGCCGACGCAGGACTCGTCCTCTATGCAGACAACGGCAACGGAGTCTGGGAAAGGTGGGACACCGCGGTCGCCTGCAGCATCATCGCCGACGAGGCGAACGGAACCGATGGTTGGTGGAAGTACACCCTCAGGCCCACGAACACGCCTGGAAACGGAAGCGATGTCCCTGTGGCGGAAGACAACGGAAGGGCGGACCACTACCTGGTGATTAATCTCTCTGATGAATTGCCCTACGGAGTTCAATTCTATGCACGGATGGAAATCGATGCCATCAACTACAATACAGGGGAAGGTTCGGCAGCAGCGGTGATGATCACCGATATCCTGAACTCAACCATCAACAGCAAGTTCGACGACGTCTTGAACGCGACCATGATTACTCCGGGCAATGGCTTGGTGATCAACAAGGTCGGGGCAAATGTCCAGAATGCGTACCACGACATTACGTTTGGCTACAACCCCAGGACGAACAAGTATTCGTTGACTTGGAACGGCGAGACGATCGAAGTCGATCCGACAAAAGTTGGCACCTACACGTTTGGCACGGGCGAGGACGGCATCACGGTCACCTTCGATCCGCGTGCTCTCTTCCGCGAGGACACGATTGTCAGCGGCGTGGTGCCCGAAACACTGGAACTGGGAGCGAAGCTACTGGATCTGGAAGACAACCACTTCTTGACCTATTACGACGTCAATGCCAATGGTCGTTACGACGACTACGAGCCGATTGCCAGCGGTCCTATGATGGTCTATGGCAATGTGGAGCCCGCATTGTGCACGACAAAGTTCACTGCGGCGGACGGGTTGTCCTACTTCGATGAAGATGGCAATGGCGAGTACACCATCGGCGAATTGATCCTGCGCGATTCTGACAATCTCTATACATTGCCATGGATGGATCACTTCCTTGACATTGACAACTTCCAGACGGTTGGCCCCGGCAACAGCGCACCCAATATCGACAAGGATACGCCCTTGGTTGACGCGGCTACCATTTCGCCCGCAGCAGGCACTCCTGTGACACCGGGACTCTATCTCTACTATATCGACAGGGTCGATGACCAACGCGGCTACGTGTACGGCGAGGACATCCTGGTCGCACGCCAAGCGATTATGGGCGCGATGCCTGAGTTGACCTTCGGCAACCGCGATAAGGTTGTGCTGGATCTGTCTTTCGACCTCGAGGGCGACGATGAGTACGTCAATCCGGCAGCGGGCACTGCATTGAAGCAGTTCTTGACCAGCGACTACCTCAGGTTCCGCATGGCTGGCGACGAAGCTAGATATGAGGAAGGTGAGGCATTGTTCCTGAGTGTTGACGAAGCCTACTCAGCGCCGTCCTACACCTGGACGATCCGCATTGACGGCACGCGTGTCATCAGGCGCTATAACGCCGATGCGCCCGCACCGTATAATGAGGCACGCTTTGCCTTGTCCAGCATCATCGGTCTCGATCTGGCCAACTCTGGCGCGGCCGAAGTCCTGCTCACCGGCTTGACCGTTCGCTTCAGAGATGTCCAGAACTTCACCCGTTCCGATTTGCGTGACTTGACCGCCGACATCCAGTCCGGCGTCCAGCTCTGGCGCGACCAGGACGGCAACGGTATCTTCAATCCTGACATTGACAAGCTCGTGTCCCTCAACAGGGCGCCGGTTTGGACCTCTGACGGCACTGACATTTCGCTGACCTTCTCGCCGTCAGGCGGCAACCAGATCAGCAATCCTGACGTCGACGGTCTCTACGACTTCTTCGTCGTTGTCCAGCCTTCCGAGAAGGCGAACAACACGGAAGCCAACAACAACGGTGACAAGTTCAGGATTGAGATCCGCAACAGCGACATTCGCCTGAACAAGACCGTGAACCAGACGGTTGCCATCACCACGGCGGCGGTGACCATCGACTCGCAGGCGCCTGCATTGGTCGCCGAAGCAACGATCGTCGATAATGACGGAGACGGCTATGTGGAAACCTTGACGATGGTCTTCGACGAGAAGCTCCAACCCTACAAGCTGGACGACCTCTCGATCTGGAACATCACGGATATGGCTACTGGCAAGCCTCTGACTGCGACCAATGCCGAATTGTCCGATGACTACTTGCATGTGACAGTTACCTTTACGGGTTGCGACAAGGGCACCACGACTGGCGCCATGAAGCTTGGCGTCAACTACAACGACAAGACCGGCTTGCTTGACTGGGCAGGTAACCCAGTTGACTTCCGCGATGCGGAAACCGGCGACTTCATCGCCACGGGCGACACGGTCGCACCAATCATCGTCCATTCTGGAGTTAAGTACAGCGCCAAGGGATTTGACGCCGATACCGTCACGCCGTTTGCGATGGCTGACAGAAACGGAATCTTCTTCTTCGACCGCAACGACGACGGCGAGTGGACCGAAGGCGAGGACGTCTTTGTCGCCTTGAAGGATGCCGTTGATCCCGCCGAGGCCGGACTTGTCGGCCTGTACTTGAACAAGGTCGATCGCCTGTGGAACGGCGGCGGCGCCTGGACCACGCCCTTGAATTCGGAAGGCGTGTTGCTTGGGGACCTCTACTTCTGCGATGCCAATGGCAACGGCTCCTGGGACAGGGGCGAGTTCATCTGGATTGAGCGGACGGAAGTCGTAGCGCCTGCACCTGGCGAAGATCCCGAGCCGATCACATTCGATGTAGCATCTGGTGACATTGAGATTCCTGCCAACCGTACCGAGGAGCTTGCGGTTCTGGATGTTGACGGCAACGGCAAGTTGGATGCGATCATGGTTCAATTCTCCGAAGCAGTGATTGACAGCACGATGAGGGGCTTTGACGCCAATGCCAGTTCTTACGTTCCCGTCCAGTGGACCTTGAGCGGACGCACGGGACTCAAGGCTTGGAAGCAAGGCTACAAGAAGGTTGACGCTCAGAATAATGAGTTCATCATGTTCTCGTTTGATGAGGCAGCCGCTGCCGATACGGGAAGCATTCCTGCCTCGTTGGCGGTCAGCTCCGAGACGTTGGCGGATGAGAACGGGAACAGGTTGAACCGCGGCAACGCCTACCAGGCATCTGGAATCAACAAGCTGGTGCTTGCGGATCAAGCGGCTCCGATACTCCTCTCGATCGTCAGCAGCAATCGTGTTGCCGAGGACGGAACCCTGCCTGCAGGAACGGTCTTTACGCTTACCTTCTCCGAGCCACTGGTTCAGTACCTTGATATCTTGAATGCCTACAATGACTTCCAGATCAAGAGAAAGGATGTTCTCCCATATCAGGGCCTGGCAGATTGCGGTGTGACCGACATTGCCGTTGAAGGGGCAGTGATGACGTTGACCTTTGGCGCCGACACGGCTGACTGGGCCGCAAACGGTGTCTTGTTTGAGGTCAGGGACAATGCGAAGAGCACATTTGGCGACGCGGTTGGCCATGCCTTGAAGGCGGTCGCCGACCTGCCGATCGAAGGTCTGAGCACCGAGGATCCCGTGAGGTTCATCGCGCCGGTCGCAGGTCAGTACATCCGTAATGACTCCGACGATTTGGCAGTCAAGGTCTACTTCGGCGACCTGGATCCCGCAAATGTCGAAATCGTATCCTGGAACCTTGTCCTGAACAATGGCGTGGAAGAGTTTATGCTCGAAGGCTTCGATGAAGGCGGTTTGGCGATAGTCACCGACGACACCGCTGACTTCACCGGCTGGTCAATCGAAGGTATCTATCAGTACAAGCTGACCTTGACCTTGGTTCTCGCCAATGGCGACACCAACGAAACCGAATGCACATTCTTCTACAGCAAGCAAGACGACATCTTTAGCGTTGGCATTGCCGTCAATGACGGGGCTGGTAACGACATAGATGAAATGCTGCCACAAGCGACTCCGGCGGATCTGTTTGCCAACTGGAGTGATTTCTCCGCGCAGAATGGATTCCCACCGGCGAGCTACTACACACTCAAGTACACGCGCGATGACCTGGTTCCCACGGCTGAAGCTAAGATTGTCAATGGTACCATTGGCTTCTTTACAGTGGACGACCTGATCCTGGGCGTGACCTATACGGCTACCGTTACGGCATTTGACGAAAACGACGTGGCATTGGCGCAGGCGACTTCCGATGGCTTCACGGTTGTGGATGTCTTGACGGATGTCACTGCTCCTGTGGTCGGAAACGTCGAGAACACCGATGAAAACTGGAATGAAATCCAGGTCACGGACAAGAATGACCAGCTGAATGCGAAGTGGGTTGCTGACGATGACATCGGGGTTACCGGCTACAAGTACAGGATTGTCCTAGGTGTCGACACGGCTGTTTGGTCCGATGACAGCAACGGCTTGTCCAGCAGTCGCGAAGACTTTGCCAGCGTGGTCATGAATGGCAAGGCATACGCGATTGGCGGCTTTGACGGTGGCGAAGGTAAGTCATTGTCAAGCGTTGACGTGTACGACAGCGCCACCCGCAGCTGGACCAAGGCGGCACAATCCCTGAAGGAAGCTCGCAGCGACTTCGCGTTTGTCAACCTTGGCAACGGCAAGCTGATGGCCTTCGGCGGCACGAACAACGGTGCCTTGTCCAGCATCGAGGCATTTGACGGCACCAGCTGGAGGCTCGTCGGCCACCTGCCCGAGGCATGCTACAATGCCAAGGCGGTCAAGGTTTCGGATGACAAGGTCTGGATCATCGGCGGTACCGATGCCAACGACGGAATGATGTCTGAAATCTACGAATATACGGTCTCCACTGGCGGAATTGTGAAGGTTGCCGACCTGTCGGTCGCCCGTATCAACTTCCAGGCTACGGTACAGCGCCAGAACAATGGCAATGTGGTCGTGGTCGCCGGCGGCGCCGATTCAAGGGGCAATGCCAGCAGCCAGGTTGAAATCTACAATATTGCCAATGCGCAGCGCGTGATCCGCAACTTGAACCAGGGACGTCAATCCTTCGCGATGGTTGTAGTTCCCTCCGCTGACAATACCACTGACGACATCTGGTTCATCGGCGGCGAAGACTCCAACCACGATCCTCTGGCTTCCGTTGAAGTGATGAAGGCTTCTGGCGACATCCAGAACCTGGCACCGCTTTCATACGCACGCACAAATCTGGCGGCGGCATGGTTGCCGGAATTCGAACGCGTGATCGTTACCGGTGGCATCTACAAAGACAATCAGCTGACTGAAGAAAACGAGCTTGTCCAGACCGAATTGGCCGTCCGCGACGGCAACGAATGGGTCTTGGGCAGCGAGATGGTCACCGTCGCTGGACGTCAAGGGCATCAACTTGCCGTTTGCGGCAATCGCATTGTCGCATTCGGTGGCAAGAGCGACACCAGCTTCGTGAAGAAGACCGAGAGCAGGATCGTCATCGAAGTCGTCAAGGACTGGGTTGACACCGCTGAAAACCAGGTCGAAGTAACTGGTTTGGCATTGGAAAATGGCAATACCTACGTCTTCGAAGTCAAGGCGATGGATGCGGCGGGCAACTGGTCCGCGATCAAGTCCTCCAAGGGCGTATTGGTCGACACCGCAGTCCCCGTTGCGACGATCTCGAGTGCCGATTTGCCTGCCAATGGCGGCTCGACGTATCTCGACGACTTTGAGATCACCATTGGTGGCTACAAGATTACCGAATACAAGTACAGCCTGGATGGCGGTGCCTGGTCTGGTTGGATTGGCGTTGCGTCCAAGATCATCCTGACTGACCTGGCGGCTGGCACGCACACGCTGAAGGTTTGCGGCAAGCGCACGGAAGGCGTGGTAAGCGAGCAGGCTGAAGAGAATGCGACCGTTTACACATGGTCAACAGGCGTGCCCTACGTGAAGATCAACAACCCGTTGGATCCCAACGTAACCGTGCTTTCACATGACTTCGAGATCTTCTGCCATCTGGCGGAGGCCTACAAGTGGCAGTTGAGCCGCAAGTCTTCCGACATGGTTGATTTCGATATCGTGACCGCGTTCGGTGTGGCGAAACCCGCCGGCGCAATCTTGAGCCTTAACTTCACAGCAGGCTACACCTACAAGTTGGAAGTCAAGGGCGTCTACGGAGACGGAATGGAAACCTCGACGGACAGCTGCGAGTGGACAGTCAAGGCTACGGGCATCGTCCTCACATCGGCGGCAATCAACGGCCAGGGCAACCCAGTGGCATACGGAACGCTGGTGGACATCACCGTTGAAGACGCCAGTGGATTGAACAGCATCGATCTCTACAAGTTCACCATTGTGGACGAAGACAACAATGTCATCCTCGGTGGTGACGATGTTGAGCACGACATCGCAGACAAGATTACGATTGATACCCCGTTGCCACTCGGAACCTACACGGTTCAGGCAGTCGGCAGGCAAAATGGAGTCTGGGATGCAAATCCGACCACCGCGACATTCACTATCGCAGAAGCGACGATTGACGCGACAGGACTGCCCACCGAACCGACCGTTACCACCAACTTCACCATTCCTATCGTGATGAATGGTTTGGCACAGTTGCAATGGCAGGTTGACGATGGTGCAGAAGAGCTGGTTGACGCGCAGGACACCCTGGAAGTCGGACCGTTCGGTGTTGGAAAGCACACGGTCAAGATTTGGGGCGTTGACTACAACGGGACGGTTCAGGCGATTGCGTCTGAGGTCGAGTTGATCGTCAAGTCCCCGTTGCCGATTGGCGACAATCGTCTTGTGGGTGTGATCACGGCAGTCGAATCCCAGCCTGTTGCCGATGGCGACATTGAGTTCACGTTGACCATGAGCGACGCTCTGATGGCCAATCCGAGACCCGAGCACTTCATGGTCCAAAACGGAACGATCGTTGACATCGAGATCGATGCCTTGCAGGCGACGAAGTATGTCGTGACAGTCCAACCCGATTTGGGCGCTGCCGACGCGACGACGGTTTCGTTGCAGTTGTTGGCACAGAAGGTTGTCGATGTGACCAATGGCTTGTACAACGTTGCTACCAACGTATGCAAGGTTTTGGTTTACTCCGATGTCCTGTTGACCTTCACGCCAGTTGTCACGCCTGACGCTGGATTGACCATCTACCAGGAATTCACGGTTGACGTGATGGTGGAGGCCGAAACTGCATTCCGCGGCGGCGACATCCTGGTCAAGTTCGATGATACTTTGTACGAGCTGCGGGCCGAGCAGGCTGTTGACGGAGACGGCAACCCCGTGTTTGACGAAAAGGGCAATGCGTTGCCAGACGCCAAGTCCCTGTTCGTCGCGCCGTTCAACTCCTTGGGTTGCGTGGCGGAATGGGTATATGACGCGGATGACAACATTATCGGCTTGCGCATTGGCGGCAGCGTCGCCTCGGCGGCGGCTTCAGCAGAGCCTGTCAAGTATGCGAGCTTGACTTTCAAGGCATTGGCGGAGACCGCCGATGGCGAAATTGAGCTTGCTGGCTATGCCGATGGCGCGGGCTTGTTGCTCGATCCGTATGGAATCGTTCCTGGTGACAGCGCGGCTGTGGTTTACAACACGGTTGTGGTTCCGGTTGCGTTTGCCAAGTCCCAGTTGTCGATCGCGATCGCGCCGGCAACGGTTACGGAAGGCGAGGGCGCGGACTACGAGCTGACGTTGACTTTGAGCTACGCGCTTGATTCTGACATCGAGGTTACCGTCGGCACCTTGGATCCGATTACGATCCTGGCTGGCGAGACCACCTGGAGCCAGACGTTCACTGCGGCGAACAACGACGAGCTGTTTGGCGATACCACCAACGTGTTCGATATCACTGCAGTCACTGGACATGCCGATGTTGAGATTGCGGCTGCACTCAATACTGCAACGATTGAGATTCTGGAAAGCGACTGGGCGCTCACCTTTGAAGCGTTGACCAACGACGCCGACAGGGCACCGTTGACCGAGGTGACCGCAGGGGATACCTTCATCCTCCGAGTCTCCTTGGCGGATGGTGTCACGGCCAGTGGCGACGCCAAGATCAAACTGGTCTTGGGCGGAACCGCAATAGCTGATACCGAGTATCTCATCAACAAGACGATCACGATCGCGGATGGTGAGAACAGCGCTGAAATCCTGGTGACCACCTATGCGGACACCATCGCAGAAGACAAGACCATCGAACTGGGTGCCTCACGCATCACAGCCGGCGGTGCGCTTGAAAACGCTGTCAGCCTGTTCCAGGCTCCAATCCCGGTCGTCGTCAATGTCCTCTACAAGCCGATGATTGCGGGTGACGTGAACAACGACGGTGAGGTGACGCTCAGCGACCTCATCCTCCTCATGAACTACTATGATTCTGGAATCACTGCAGGCGATGAAGAATGGGATGCGTATGCAGCGGCTTCCGACTTGAGCCCGATCGGCGCTCCTGACGGAGTCATTGACTACAACGACCTGATCATCTTCCTCAACTACCTGCCCAACGATGCAACTCGTGGCGGCAAGACACGCGGCGACGCGCCTGAAGTCATCAACGTGGCATTCACCATCGAAGCTGACAAGGCGGAAGTCGCCCCGGGCGATGTGATCAATGTCACCATCAAGGCACTTGCGGATACCACTCAGTATGCGATCGGCACGATCCTTGCCAACGTGAACTTTGACAATGCGCTCTTCGGAATCGATGGCGTGTTCGCTCCGGCGGATTACATCAATCCAGAGTTCAACCTGATTCAGAAAGGAGCGCTTGCCGAAAACGGAATCGAGGAACTCGGCGGCACTGGACTGAAGACGACGATGGGTACCAAGGGCGAGTTTATCTTTGCCACGATCCCATTGAAGGTCGCCGACAAGTTGACGGGATCCCAGGCGATGTTCTCGCTGGACAAGTTCAACATTGGCGTCAATGGTGCCCCGTATGCAACAGAACGTGGCAACATCATCGCCACCTGCGAACCTCTCATCTTGAACATTGCCCAGGAAGGCGATGTGGCTGACATCCCAGAATTCAAGTTTGGCTTCACCCGCTCGTACGGCACACGCGGTGCGGCGGAAGAACTTGAATTGGGCATGGCTGACGGCGCGACCATCGGTTACGACGAAGGTCTGGACAAGATGTGGATGGCATGGCCGGGCGTTCCTGGAATGCCCGCGAACTACGAGATCGCCTTCACAGCGCCTGGACGCGAAGAGGCGCTCAAGACCGATATCCGAGCCAAGGCTGATAAGGATATCTGGAATGTCGAGGTCTTCGTGCCCGCAGGCCAGAAGCTGACCTTGGATTGGAACATCAACCTTAACGATGTAACTGGCGAATACTCAATGCCGGACTACTTCACCTTCACGCTGGTCAAGGCGGACAACTCCGAAATTAACATGCGTACGATCAAGACCAAGAGAATCACGTTCGACGGCGGTGTCAATGAGCCTGGTCTCAAGACCACCTTCAAGGTTGTCCTCAGCAAGGCTGACGATGGAACGGTTCCGCCAGATCCCGAAGTATTCGATTGGACCTACAGGCTCTATCCTGGATGGAACTTGATCGGAGCTCCGTTTGATTTCGATGAAGCGAGCAATGCCAAGTTCAAGAACTTCGACCTGATGGCCTTCAACAGCAATACGCAGTCCTACACCTACATGATCAATGAGTTCAAGGCAGGAATGGGAGTCTGGGTATTCGTGGAAGCAGACCAAATGGGCAGCAACAATATTCTTGAAATCGGAGTCAATGCCGCTGCATACTCAACCGAGACTGGCATCGCCATCAAGGCTGGTTGGAACCTGGTTACGCCGCTTTATATGCAAAACGCCAATTACACCGATCCTACCGGTAACGGTATCGAAACCGTCTGGTATTGGGAAGCCAATGGATATCTCAAGGTCGTCAAGGACGCAGATGTCATGATCGGTAAGGGGTATTGGATCTACAGCGACAGGGATACAACCATCTGGCCGACAAACTAACGCTCTGAAACATAGAGCAGTCTAAAACACCATTGCCCCGCTTGCCATTCATTCGGCAGGCGGGGTAATTTCTTTATAATGGACAGGACGGGGTCGGATGGGTCGGACAAGTCGGACAAGTCGGACAAATCATTCATAATTCAGCATTCAGCATTCATAATTCATGTGACTGGCACCCCGGGTGGTATGTCACGCCGCGTTGGGCTAATCCACGAATAGCCACCCCGAAACCAAGACGAAATTTTCACAGTTCCATACTCTAAATGTATGTGACATGCCTCTCGGGTCCGGCAATGGAGGTTTTGGGACTGGGACATATGGGACGAATGAGGCAAATGTGACCCATGTCCTAGTCCCATAGGTCTCATTCGTCACAGTCACAGTCACATCACTTTCCCATTGTTGCGAAGAATCATTTTGGCTGTTGTGCAAAAAAAACTTGAAAAAAAAGCGATTGAACCTAGTTTTATTGTCGTATTTTCGAGAAAAAGTGTTATGTTTATGTAATTTTCCCTGTAGAATGGGGTATAAAGTGGCATTACTACTGGCATGAAAAATGCTTGTAATGTTATGGCATTATATGTCTATTTGCCTTATGGCGATAGTTAATTTTGCATAAAAAACAAACAATAAAGATAATTAGAATGAGTTACGCGAACCAGAATTTGGAGAAAAGAATGAAGTCAAAGTCAAAGCGCAATTGGCTGATTCTGTCGTTGATGTCTGTTCTATTGGCATCAAGTGTTTTATTGCACGGTCAGCAAAAATGGGATCCTTCTGATTGGGATGACGATTTGATTCTCAATGTGGACGAGCTTAATGATGGCACGAACATGTATGATCCGATGTCGAGTGCCGTGTCTCACGCTCGCGCGTTGGTTCTTGGGCAATTGAGGAACAGTGGCGGCATAAGCTTGCCTCGGGCTGAGCGTTTCAGTTTTGCAGATTCGTTTACGATGGAGTTTTTGTATTCGCCTGTTGTTGATTCAACGGGCACCTGCAACGGCACCTTCTTCCAATTTTCCGATGGCGTAGCGAATTGGTCTGTGAAGATTGCGGCAAACGTGATTACGGTTGAAGCATTTGGTGAGGAATTGAGTGCGAACGCATTGACTGAGTTCACGACATCGCCGGAATCTGTGAAGTGGGTTCACGTTGCCTTGGTTTGGGAGCGTACCGAAGAAGTGGTAGATGGAGGAGGAGTAGTAGTCATACCAGGAGAGGGCAAGTTGTCCTTGTTGTTGGACGGCGATGAAGTCGACAGCTTGACGACTGACATATTGCCTGATTTGGCTCTTGGCCAGACGGCGCTTTTGGCCGACGGGTTTGAGCAAGGATTTTTGGACGAGTTCCGTTTCTGGTCTGCTGCCCGTGATTTCAAAGTAATCAAGGCGTATCGTTTCCGTCATATCATGCCTGGCGCCGCTAATTTGGTTGCCAACTATCGCTTTGACGACGGCGGCGTATCCATTGAAGACTTTGGCAAGTTGCCGAACTTCAATCGTGCGGCAAAGATCCATGAGAAGATTTTGGATCCTGCTACTCCGGATGCCGAACGTACGGATTTGGAAACGGAATTGACAGCGATGTTCGAGTATCGCCTGATGGCTGCGGACTCCAATGTGAAGTGCGCGAACATGTACACGACTACCGACGACACGTATCCACAGACGGTTTCGGTTACTGCGCCCAACGTGACGATTTTCCGCAGGGGGCATGCCTTGTGGGTCACTGCCCAGAACGTGGCAATCCCAGAACAAACTGCCTATTACAATGACGGGTATGACACCGATGAAGACGGCGTTGCTGATGACGGTTTCCCTGAACTGGACAGCACGATGATTTTCGCCATTGTCCGCAAGCCGAACACCTCGGTTCTTTCGACTCAGGTCAAGGACGGCGATTTCATGGTCTATGATTGGAAGGGCAACAGCATGTGGATCTTGAGCAAGGATCCGGCAGTGGCTCCCGCTTCCCGAAACAGCGTGGACAACAACGAATTGACCTTGACCAAGAAGGCATTGGCCAATCGCGTGAGCAACCCCGAAAGCAACTTCACCACAGGTCAGGATGAGGACAGCGATGGTGTCGCGGATGATACGGCCATTGCCTATCCGATGAAAGAAGCTGTCGAGGAAGACTATGTCGATACGGACGGAGACATGCTTCCGGACGACTGGGAAATGGCGTATTTCGGGGATCTGGAAACAGCGGGGTTCGGAGACGTGTACGGCTTCACCGACACCGATGGCGACGGATTGAACGACTACTACGAGTGGCTCGCCGGGACCGATCCCACCAAGCCGATCACCGGATTGCCGGGACAAGGTACGCTCACAGACGCTGAATTCGATAGCGATGGCGATGGGCTGAGCAACTTGGATGAGCAAAAGTTGGGTTCGCCCGACGGCTCCACGCTCGGAACTAACCCAAGCCTCGTTGACACCGATGACGACGGAATCAGCGACTACGTGGAAATCTACGGCGACCTGTCAGTGCCTGGCGACGAGCCCAAGTCAGGTCCGTTGGATCCCCTCGGACCTTCGGTTTGGCGCGCATTGCGTGCTGGCGGCACTGCCAATGACGTCTTGGTCATTCCCGAATTCGACCGCATCTTGGGGCATGACGATGCGGATGCTCCAGCGCTGACCAAGAGCTGGACGATTGAAGCATGGTTCCAGCTGGCCAAGGTGCAGGATGGCGGCGATATCAGCCGTACAGGTTCCTTGATCCGCAGGGTTGCCTTGGATTCCGAAGGCAATGAGTCCTACTACTTCGACATGGGATTGATTGACGGAAAGCCATACGTCCGTACCACCATGCAGGGATCTTGGGAATATGCGATAGGCTTGACCACCAACATCGGCGAAGTGATTGCCAACGACGGCATCAAGGCGATGGACAATATTTGGTTGCACTATGCCGCGACCTGGAATCCAGTCACCAAGGCTTTGAACCTGTACATCAACGGCACGTTCGCCGGATCGTTGTACTCCCAGGGCGCACCGATTATTGACGGCGGTTCCGCCAATCCTGATTTTGTCACCGAAATCCTGGGACAGCGTGACGGCAGCTATCTCACGGGTTACATCGACGAAGTCCGCGTCTGGTGCGATACGCCAGACGGACGCAAGGGCACCAGGCTGCCCAAGCAGATCCGCGAATGGATGAGCAAGGCGTTGCCCTTGAACACGGGCTTTGCCGCGACGACCGATTTTGCCAATCTCCCCGCCGCACTCTATCGTTTTGACGATGGCGGTACCTACGCTCAAGACTTCAGCTATCCGGTTGTCGTAGAAATCATCAACAAGTGGCGGCATTCCCTGCAGACCGTTGACGGCGAAAAAGCTGATTTGAGCGCCAGGATGCTTTCCACCTGGAACGCATTTGTCGATTCCACCGGCATTGACGATACGTTTGGCTTCTTCTGGTCAGACACCAACGTTGGCGAGCGCGCCATCAACATGTCAGGAAGCGGCACAGCAGAGTTCGATCCGATTCCCGATGGTTGGCAGCAGCTCTACTGGGGACCAACCGCAGGCGGCGCATACGACTTGGATCAGGACTTCTTCTTCAATGCCTCAAGGCTATTTAATCCCGATCACAACCCGTACGACGTTCCTCAGCAATTCCCCTACGAAGATTCGGACTTCCTCGATCCGCTGACCGGTGGAACCATTTGGAACGGTGAACGCCACTCAACCAATAGGTGGCAGGATGCGTTCGTATACATAACTGATATCTTCATTGATGATATTTCGGCGATTGAGTCCGTCGACCTCACTTACTTGGTTGGTGGTTTTGCCGAAGCTTCTGGTGGCGTGACGGGTTGGAACGCCATCCAGGTTTATGTGAACGCGGAGCGTGTTCCCTATGGCAACAGCCACACCTTGCCCGGCGGCACCTTAGATCATCATCCGCATCCCCACTACACAGACAGCAGCACGTCCAACGCTATCCAAGGCACCTTCAGCATCGGCAGCCGCTTCAAGAATGGTCGCAACCGCATCACGATTTGGGCGAACCACTCCAACTACAACTTGACCTGCACAAACAGCCATCCTTTCGGTCACTACTATACGTTTGCGGCGCGTGTCCGTATCAATGGCCGTACGCCTGATAACTACACCGGGCATGTCAAGTGGTTCTATGTGCAAAATATCCCCTCATCCAATGGTGTCGTGCCAACCATCCTCTATTTGGAACAGGAGGATGCTGCCCATGCCCATGCGGTGGAAGAAGATGGCACGCTGAAGCGTTACTTCTGGTTTGAAAAATACTACGCATTGGCACCTTGGGCATACGACCAGGATCCCGATGGCGACGGACTGACCAACTGGGTCGAATACCTGGCAAATACCAATCCGTTGAATCCTGACGTGGATGGCGACGGAATGCTGGACGGCGAGCATGACTACGACCTGGACGGCTTGAACAACACGCTCGAACAGGCGCTCAATACATTTATCAATGTAAAGGATACCGACGACGACGGCGTTGACGACTACACCGAATTCATCAATGGCTCCGATCCGTTGGATTCGCTTGATGTCTACAACAGGTCCAACCTGTCCTTGCGTGCGGACGGCACCTATGTGTTGAACGTTCCGGAAGTCGGCGATCGCGAGGTCAACGAGGAACTGAGGAACTGGACGTTGGAAGCATGGGTCAAGCCGACCTCCGCCACGGGACGCCCATTTACCATCGTAAACCCGGGCACGGAAGACGAACTCATTGTCATTGACGAAAACGCGGACGGCAAGCGCCAGGTCATTATGGCGCGTACTGTAGGACGTTACAACGGCATTGACGCGACCAACTACGAAATGGGTCTTACCGCAGAAGGTCTGCCCTACGCCGGATTCTCGGTGGTCAAGGACAACCCCAATGGCGATGGCACCAAGATCGTTGCCAACATCCATGCCACGATGACTGCCACGGCGGGCCATGTTCCCTGGGAAGATGGAGTTTGGCATCACTTGGCGGCTGTGTTCACCGCTCCCAACGAGGTTGGCGAGGGCGGCAGCATCATTATCTACGTTGACGGCAAGCAAGCCTATGCCCGTCATAACATCGCCGACAAGCCAGCGACCACGATGCGCGGCATCGGCGGAATCACCATTGCCGGTCCCTTGCCGCAGGAAGGCGAGGTCATGGGCAACCCGGACGCTCCGATCGGCGGCGCATTTGTCGGTTTGATTGACAATGTAGCCATATGGAACGTACCGCGCACTGCGCGTCAGGTCGCCCAGACCTGCCTGAGCGGCTTGGCTTCGGTATTGTCCACCGGCACGTTCACATTCAACTGCCTCAAGGTTGCGACTCCGTACGTCCGTTCGGATGCCACCTTGATGCATGCCTTCTTGTTTGACGATGGCGGCAAGACCATTGAGAACTACGCTTGGAAGCGTGACTGGTACAACGGTTTCGCCCATGCGATCTCCGCGCCTCTCGGCAAGTTCACCGTCTATGAGTTGCAGGTCGAAACGGACGAAAATGGCGATGTGGTCTACATGGTTGACGACCAAGGCAATTTCGTCTATGACGCCAACAACGAAAAGGTCGTTTCAATGGTTCCGTTCGATCCTGACTACAACATCTTGGTCAAGGACGATACGCGTACTGACGTCGACAACCTGGATACCGACGGCGACGGCTTGCCCGACAACTGGGAAATCAAGTACTTCGGTTCCCTTGCCTGGGGTGCGGAAGACGATCCCGACGGCGATGGGCTCAACAACCTCTACGAGTACCTGGCCGGCAAGGATCCCACGAAACCCGAAACCATCACCGGAAAGCCTGACGGCGAGGAAGATCCCGATGGCGACGGCTTGACCAACCTCGTGGAACAATTCTGGGGCACCCATCCCAAGAAACGCGACTCCGATGATGACGGCATCAACGATTACGACGAGATCCACGGCTTCTTTGACATAACTGCGTTCATGACCCATCCCAACTACTCGATGGCGCATATCGACTTGAACGTACTCGATACCGAAATCGACGGCGGTCACTATAAGATCACACCCCAGCGCAGCTTGAAGATGTCCGTTCTCAATGAAGCCATGGGCAACAACTGGATGGGTATCAAGCTTCCTATGAACGATCGTTTCCAGAACATTCCCAGCACGGCGACCTTCGAGATGTGGGTCTATGTTGACAGTGCGAGTTTGGAAGAAGGTTCCAGCGTCCGCTTGATGTCCGCCATGGCGGCTTCAACGATTACGGCATTGGGCTTGGGCTATGACGTGAAGGATGGCGGGGCCTATCTGTATGGTTGCTTCGACGCGGTTGACACGATCAACGGCGTCAACGGCAAATACGGCACGAAGGAAATCAAGGTCGGCGGCAAAGACGTTCCGAACTCCAAGTTGACTTCTGATGCCTGGACCCACGTGGCGGTCACATGGGATACGACGCTTGGTCGTTTGGCCGTGATCATCGACGGCGTTGTTGAATTGGCGATGACGAAGAACCATCGTCCGTACATCAAGTCCAATACGACGATTGAAGTCTACCTTGGCGGTGACGGCATGGACAACGCAAAGTCGTTGAAGAGCGGCTTGATTGACGAAGTCCGCGTTTGGGGAAGCACCAAGACCGCAGGTGAATTGCGTGCGGCAAATGGCTCCACCATCATGAACATCTTCTACCCGGACATACTGGCATACTACCGCTTTGACGATGCCGGTCTGAACATCGAGGACTTCACCGTGCCTTATCCCGCACGAATTGCCGAGGCCTACGAACTCAAGGCGAAGGACTACAAGGTTACCGATCGCAAGAGCGAATCCAACATTGGAGTGGATGCTAATGGCAAGCAGGTCGCCATCGATTGGTACGAAATCGATGAAGCCGACGGCACCTCCGACTGGGTCGTCTGCACCGGTGCAAAGATCCTCAGGGGACTCGACGACGGCGACGGCGACGGACTCCCGGATTGGTGGGAAGCGTTCTACAACCGCTATGACAAGTCCGACGCCTACAGCATGACCGCGAATGGCGACGACGATAACTTCGACGGAATCGACGGTGACTACAATCAAAACGTCGCAGGCGGAGCCAACACGGGCGGAGACGATGGCCTCAGCAACCTTTATGAATACTATTGCCGAACCAGCCCATACTCGAGGGACTCCGATGGAAACGGCGTACTCGACGGCAACGAAGACTTTGACGGCGATGGTCTCAGCAACCGCGAGGAAATGCGCTATGGCTCAGATCCGAGGCTCGTCGATACCGATGACGACGAATTCACGGACAAGGAGGAAATCGACTCCAACACCAGCCCAAGCCATCCTTGCAGCAACGTGAAGCTTGACAAGCGTGCCAGCTTGGATATCGCGGCATACGTCGCCACGGCAGGTGACGAATATGGTGTTGAGTTGTACGATGCACCACGCTTCAGCATGGGCAATGACGAGTGGACCGTCGAAACCTGGTTCCAGATGGGCACTGACATGGACGGTGACATCTTCGTCTTCGAGAGTGACATCAGCGATTGCTACGGCCTGTCGATCGAGGAAGGATATCCTGTTGGCAAGATCTACAAACAGAACGTCGCCGAACCCACCGTGAAGGTTGGCGGCAAGGCGGCACCGGACGCAGTCCAGATCCCGCAGCTTGAACAAGGCAAGTGGTATCACCTGGCATTGGTTTGGACGCCAACGAAGCATTCCTTCCAGTTGTACCTGGATGGCATTTCAATGATTGCTGTCCAGACTCAGGCCGAGGCCGACATCGGCGCCGGCAAAGCCTACTTGGCCAAGAACCTGAGCGATGGCTTCATTGACGAGTTCCGCGTCTGGAAGGAAGCGCGCAGCAAGAAGGAATTGAACCGCTGGCTGTACGACATCATCCCGACCCACAATACGATTGACAAGGAATTCTGCAACGCCAACCAGCTTGCAAGCCAATTGGTACCTTCATCGTATTCTTGCTCGCAGGTTCCCGCATGGAATGTCACCAATGTCTATGAGTACGCTGACTTGCTGGTCACGTACTACCGCTTTGACGATGGTGGCACTCGCGCCGAAGACTTCGCCAAGATGGGGCGCGAATACTCCATTGACATCCTCGGTGCGTTCACCAGCGACGAGTATGCTCCGGTCATTGGCATTGACGATGAAGACAACGACCAGATTCCTGAATGGTGGGTCGAACTCCATGGCCTGGACAACTGGCGCAAGATGAGCAACTTCAGGTCCTCCTACGGAAGAAATTCCGTCATCGCCTCCGCCGGCGACTACTTCCAGGTCGTCGCCAACAACACGGACATGCCGACGATGGGCAATTACAATACCACCTATAATGGCTGGGAAACCACCGGATGGAATGTTGGGAGCCTGACCAGGATCTACACTGCGAACCCGACTACCTACGACGGCCCCACGATTTGCGCCCAGGCCGGCCATATCGCGCGTGACTTCACCATCTTCGGTTCCTTGGGCAACGCGGCCTACAGGACGGCAAACTACGACTACGAGAGCTCCAAGTCCATCGCCACGTATCCTTCCGGAATGTACGTCCAGTTGTGGAAGTACATTGTCTTGGATCGCAAGCCGATGGAAGCTCCGTTTACCTTGAACTTGTGGAACGGTACTGTTTTGAGCATGCAGGTGAATGGTCGCGCCGTCGCCATCACCGGCGCCGGCGAGGTTGACATCGCCGAGTACTTGGAGAAGGGTCGCAACCAGATCTTCCTGTACCTGCAGGATACCGGCGGGGCCACCTCGACGTTGAGCGCAACGCCTCCTGGATACTACATCGTTTCCACCTCCAGCGCGACCACCATTTCACGCTGGGCAGTCCAGACCGTTTCTGTTCCACGCGCTACCATGAAGGCCGATTTCGCCTTGAACGTGGACGGAAAGGAAGTGATTGTCAACGGTGACGAATACAAGTTCGATCCGAGAGCTGTCTGGCACGGTCGTACCGGCACCCTGGCATCCTACCTCAACCAGCCTGACATGGCGGCGAAGGAAGTCGGCTACCAGGGATATGGCTTGGACAACGATCCTGACGGCGACGGTCTGAGCAACCTGGTCGAATACCTGGTCAACACCAACCCGTTTGACAAGGATTCCAACAACAACGGTATCTCCGATGCGGACGAGGACTTCGATGGCGACGGCGTCAAGAACATTGACGAAGACCTGATTGGAACCGATCCTACCATGGTTGACACGGATGACGACGGACGCATGGACAACGAAGAGATCAGCTTGGGCTATGATCCTGCTGACGGCAACAGCCCTGGAACCAACGGAGCCGTTCGCTTCATGGGCAACGCGGGCGAATACTTGCTCTTCCCGAACTTGGGGCGTTTCGCACTTTCCACCTATACCTTGGAGTTCTGGATCAGACCCGAACTGGTTGGCGCCGAGCAGACGATTTTGGAACGTGCGGTTGGCCAGATCGGTACGGGCGCCTCTGCGAAGAAGCTGGTGAACTACGGCGTTCGCCTCGATGCCCAGGGCAAGGTCGCGATGTACTACACGGACAACAGGGGTGACGAGTTTGCCTTGGCATCCAAGGAACCGATTCCTGCGTCCGAGTGGACTCATGTGGCGATCTCCTTTGACGGAGTGAAGCGCAACATCACCCTGTACATCGACGGCGTACTCAATCGCCAGTCCCATGGCAGGGTCTCGCAGTTGACTGAAGGACCGGGATTCACCTCTGTGAAGGCCGGTGAAGGCTTCAACGGCTACTTGGATGACCTGAGATTCTGGAATGTGGTCAGAACTGGCAATGAAATCTACGCAGGACGTGAAAACGCCTTGACTGGATACGAAGAGAATCTGGTCGCATACTACAGGTTTGACGACTTCTACAACAAGGGAGGCGTCATCATCGGCGAAACTGCCCAGGATTCAGCTTCCGCCTATTACGGCGACTGGAAGACCGGATGGCGCAATGCGGCTCGCTTCATCCGCACATCGGCAGGTACCTATCCCAGCTTCAATGACGATGACAGCGAAGATCCGCCAATCATTGCCGACGACACCCTCGACACCGATGGCGACGGAATGCCTGACGAATGGGAAAAACTCTACGGACTCGATCCAGAGGATCCCACAGATGCCTGGAATGACGATGATGGCGATGGATTGGTCAACCTTTACGAGTACCTGTCCAACACCAATCCGACCTTGATGATGACCAACTCCATCGACATGGACGGCGATTTGGACTACGACATGGACGGACTGACGAACCTTGCCGAGCAATTCGCCGGGTCATTGCCCAACGATCCCGACACGGACGACGACGGCTACTCCGACGGCTTCGAGGCAGGAACGGATCCGTTCTATGTTGACGGTGTCCCCGTCCATGGTCTCTATGACTATGGCGTGTCCCCTGTCTCCTCCACCAGCCAGCCTGAGCAAGGTCCCAACCACGCATCGCTGGAAGACAACGATCCTGCCACGCCGCTGCCCGAAAAAGCCGAGCGTCTCAAGAAGATCGCCAAGGTCTTCCGTATGGACGGCACCAACAGAGTTAAGGTTAAGGACAATGCGCTCCATTCAGGAAACGTCCTGACCATCCAATTCTGGTTCCGTGTCAACAAGGCTAATACCCTCAAGAATGACATTGACAAGACCCCCAGCGGCGTCTGGAGAACCGGGCCGGTTGGCAAGTTCGAACCAGTGACCTTCATGCGCCGTACAAACGCTGGCGTCAACCAGGTTGACAACTACAAGTTCACCTTCGACGGCGAAGCGATCAGGTTCTTCATCAGCCGCAAGGACGGCGGTACGTTCCTGGTACCGGCAGTCTACGCACCGAAGTTCGGTTTCCAAACCGGCGAAGAAAGCCTCTACCTCATTACCGCAGTAATCGATGCGGATCCCGAAGGCGAAAGCCAATCCTACAGGATCATAGGCATGAAGTGCACGCTGGATAAACTTACCGGCGACATCAGCTACGATACGAACAACACGCAGACGGCAAGCAGCAACCGGTCCGCAATCCTCAGCAAGGGTACCAACGCGTACGAAAAGGGCGAATTCATCATCGGTAACCTGGAAGGTGAAAACTGGCCCGAACGCTTGATCATCGATGTTGATACCGTCTCCTTCTGGAGCGAAGCGAAGGAAGCATCGGCCATCACCACGATGATCACGTCCAAGTTTGACATGTCATCCGAGTTCGGCCGCAATCTCGTTTCCCAGTTCATCTTCGACGATGGCGGCAAGACGGCGGAAGACATCAAGCAACCGCAGGATTGGTGGAACGATTGGCAACATGCCGGCGTGCTGTCCCATACCTTGCAACCAGGCGAAGACAAGAGCCAGCCCGATACCATCAAGCCTGAAACAATCCAGTACGAACCCGGACTCACAGTCGGACGCGGCATGATCTTCGACTCCTCGTTCTTCCTCTTCAACAACGATACCGATGGCGATGGACTCCCGGACGACTGGGAAATCTACTTCTTCGGTACGCTTGACATGGGACCGGACGAAGACTTCGACGGCGACGGCCTGACCAACAAGCAGGAATACGAACTGTCCGCAATCTTCCGTGATCCTTCGCTGGGCAACGATCCCGACTATGACGTCCCGTACGCATGGATGGATCCGACCTCCAAGGATTCCGATGGCGACGGACTGCCGGACGGCTGGGAAAATACCTATCGCGGAGCCTGCAACCCGCTCAATTACGGTGACAGTGAAATCGACTTCGATGGCGATGGACTCAAGAACCGCGAAGAGTACTTCTACGGAACAAATCCTGAAAACGAAGATACCGATGGCGATGGACTCCCGGACGGCTGGGAAGTCACCTATACAAGATACGAAAGCATCGTTGACCGCATCGTGTCAACAACCGAACCGACACTCGATCCTCTCAATCCGACTGGAGACTACGGAAGGGATGGGGATCCTGACAATGACGGCAGGACAAACGAAGAAGAATTCTTGGCCGGAAGCAATCCGCTCCAGCCTGACGTCGCAACTGCGGATACGGATAACGACGGTCTGCTCAACGGCGACGAACAGCGGCCGGGAATCAACACCGACCCGTATCTCACCGATACCGACGACGACGAGTTTGACGATTTCCTCGAACTCAATAGCGGTACCAAGGGATTCGATTCACTCTCCAAGCCCTCGCGTGCTGGAGCTCCAAACTTCATCTACAAGGGCAACTTGGTTGGTCAAATCGATGCTGAACACGGCACAATGACTGTACCTAATGCCGATGATCCGAACCGCGTTGGATTCTCCACCTGGACCGTGGAAGCTCGCTTCCGCGTGATGGAAATCGATTGCGGTGACACCACCACTGAAAAGTGGACCGATGAAGACTACGACGTCTATCTCGTCCGCAGAAGCTTCACCGCCACCATGTACCAAGCCAATGAAATGGCGGAAGACGCCCAGGCCTGGAACTACGCCATCGGTTATCGCGTCAAGGCTTCCGATGCAAACCAGGTCACCAAGAAGCTCTATCCGTTCATCTCCTTCAGGTCGAAGAGCGGCAAGGAACGCTTCATCCGCAGCGACGTCGGTGTTGACATCGAGATCAATACGACTGACATCAAGGTTCCGGGCAGTGAGGCCCTGTACCGCCGCGGTTTGACGAAGTGGCACTTCCTGACTGGTGTCTACGATTCGATCAACCACAGGCTGTACATGTACCTGGATGGCGAAGAGCACGAGACGAAGACCTACACGAACATCGTCAAGGTCGAGGATCAGTGCCCGATCGACGCAACCAAGGTCGGTTCCGGCTTCAACACCTACTTGAAGTTGGGTGAAAACTTCGGCAACAGCACGAAGATGACGGAGGAACAGAGGAAGGCCGATCCTTCGTACCTGTTGATTGACGAAGTCCGTGTTTGGGGCGTTAAGCCGAACAAGGTCGCCATCCACAGCAGCGCCTTGGGCTACATGACCACGTTCTACCGCAACTCCACGGAAATCGCCGATGGTCACAAGCGGCCGGTCACTCCGACCTGGGGAATCTACGACACCTGCTTGGACGATCGCTTCAACACCACCCATGACGGCGGCGGACTTGTCGGAACCAACACTCACAACTTCCGCGTTGACGAGCATGTCTCCGACAGCGAATGGACTACCAAACCCGGCACCCAGGGCATCTGGGCGGTCGTCAGCTATCATGACCAGAACGCCAATGGACGTTGGGACGAAGGCGAAGACGTCTGGCGCGACCGTACCGTCGCAGAAGCGATCAATGAAGACGCACTTCTGGAAGACTTCGACATTACCCTCTACGAAGTCGAAGACGAAGATCAGATCATGGTCAATGTCTATAATCCTGGGATCGACCTGAGGCTCTCATACGGTTCCAATGGCTGGATCGCTGGAGAACCCTATACCAGGACCGTCCAAACCGTCGCGGCAAACGGAACGATCACGACCACAAACGTAAACATCACTGCCGAACAATCAGCGATCGGACGTACCATGGAAGTGTTCTACGTTGACAAGAACGGAAATGGACTCCTCGACAGGGAAGACAACTTCTGGCTTGAATTCAACACTGATGCCGTTGACAACTGGTACAAGCCGGCTGTGACAGGTTGGGCAGAACGCCAAGGTTTGGCTCTGTATCTCAGGTTTGACGACGGCGGCGGATCCATCGAAGACTACGCACGGCGTTCCGATTGGCGTTCCTCCCCAGCATGGAAGCACGCGATCAGGCCGACAGGCGTCTTTGGAATCTTCCCGCCCAATGCCTACACCGCAATCGGCGGCAAGGAATATGGATTCTATGCCTACGTGACCGAGCCGTTGAGCGATACCGATGACTTCCGCTGGGTCACCAATGCGTTCGTTGCGCCAAAGACACCAGGCGTCGTTATCGAAACATTGTCCAATGCTGAAGATGTCAACCAGGATGGCTCGCCCGACGTGGCCTACATCCCGGCGATCGGCAACAGTGTTGACGACTACGATGTCTTGACGGCGGTCATCAAGGTTCCCGCGTCGGATCCCGAAGGCGGTGAAATCACCTATCGTTACTTCTGGCTCTACAAGAACGGTTACACGAAAGACCAGTTGTTCTACGAAGATGGCAAGCTCAAGACCACCGAAACCGATGACGAAGAGCTGCCCGATGGCTTGCTGATCACTTCCGGCAAGGAACTGGACCTCTACAACTACCGAAGCCTGATCAAGAATGGTGACGTTGTCACGCTTGCGGCATTGGCAACCAGCGAAACCGGCATGGGAAGCGAAATCGTTCTGATCGATGTCGAAATCAAAGCCAAGGACAACATGATTCCTGCACCGGTTACCTTTGACAGGTACAACTCCGAAACGGCTTCTCCTGGTTCGCCTATCACCGTTACCTTGAAAGTCAACGACACCCGCGCCGGTACCGTGCACATCCGCTGGTATCGCAACCTGGGCCTGATGAGCTGGGAAAGCAAGCCAGTGGCAGCAGGCAAGGCAGGGCGCACCGTAAACTTCACCGTCAATGGCATGAACGTGGTTCTGGGCGATGTCTGGGGCTACAAGGCATACTTCATGCCCACCGGCACCGAGACCAAGAGCCGTACAACGCCGCCTGAAACACGTGAAGACAACGATTGGGAATTCATCCAGGTCGGAGTCGGCTACGACGAAGAAGTCGCCATCCGGAAGAATCGTCCTCCGACAATGCCCACCTCGGTCATCATCACCCCGAAGGAGGTTGACATCAACTCGATGCTTATCGCAACGGCATCTGGCTCAACTGATCCTGATCCGGGCGACAGGTTTGCATACATGTATCAGTGGTACCAGAATGGCCAGATTGTCCTGGGCGAAACCTTCCCGTACTTCCCCGCCATCCTGGAAGCCACCACCATCACCGACCTCGAAGGCGTGACAACCAACCTTCCGATCACCAGGCTGGATGAAGGCGATGTGATCAACGTCAAGGTCTGGGCTGTCGACCTCCACGGAAATGCGTCCAATGTACTCATTTCCGACCCGGTGATCATCAGCGAAGACTTCGCGGAAGTCAACGAAGCACAGACGGCAGGTACCGTCCAAGCCTACGAGCCTAACGGGAACGTCGAAACAGCAACCCGCTTGTTGCCGAAGACAAACTGGGTCAACGTCAGCGATCCAAATGTCCAGGAACACTACTTCTTTGACAGGTCTGACGTGGATTGGTTCTGGTTCGTGGTGCCTCAGACCTTGAGCGACAACCCGAGCATCGTCAAGATCGAGACCAACAATGGCGATATCATGTTCTATCCGACCCACCTCTATGCGGATGATGCGGCCCTGAACGACACGTACATGGAACTGTACTCCGCCAACAACCTGAGGAGGGCGATTGCCGTCAACGAGGACACGCGTCTGGCTGATGGCAGGGGAACCAGGTTCGCTCGCCTCAAGGTGGAATTGGAGCCTGGCCTGTACTACGTGAAGGTCTCCCGTAGCGGTATCCAATTTAATGTCCAGTACCCCTACTACATGCACTTGGGCATCGAGGAGAAGGGCGGTGCTCAGGGACCATTGTGGATGGAAGACGCCGCAGCCTTGTTGCTCCCGGCAGCCCCGACCGCATCCCAGAATCTGGAATGCATCGTGGATCCCAAGGCTGCGATTTCCTCCACTGGCGGCTATGCCCAGTACTACTACGTCTGGTACCGCAATGGCGAAGTCGTTCCGTTCGGTGAACCCGCACAGGTTTCCGCTTGGAGCACGGCGCGCTATACGATCAGCAATGCGAAGAACTACAGCAGCAACAAGCCACACATCGTCGAATCCCAGTACACGCAAGCTGGTGAAATCTGGTGGTGCGTTGTCTATGCCAGGGATGAAAACGGCTTTACCGAAGGCATTATGTCCAACTCGGTGACCATCTCCGGAGCCCAGTGGCAGATGAAGATGCAGGTCACCAAGACCTATCGCGACGCCGCGTTGGGTGCCGTCACCGGCGACGACCAAGCGATCACTATCGGGCTGGATGACGATGCGACATTCGGATTCGATCCGTCATTCGACTCCGCTGCTGCAACACGCTATCTGCCTGGCACTAACACGCCTGACGATACACCGCTCCCATTGGGTATGACCTACTCAATCGGAATGAACAACACCTACACCAAGCTCAACCGCGACTTCAGGCCGTACGGACGTAGCTCCACATGGTACATCAAGGTCGAAATGGGCTTGCGCGAAGGCAACTCCTCAGTGGATTCCTTCACCTTGTCTTGGGACAATGTCGTCGCCCCGACGGATTCCGTCGGCGGTCTCCAGATGACTCGCATGATCGAGTTGACGGACAAGACATGGGAACCGATGAGCGAAACGACAATCAACATGACTCAGCAGAGGTCAATCACCTTGACTGCTGACGAGTTGAACGCGTGTCAGCAAGACGAGTACGGTCAGTACTTCGTGGTCTACCGCATCACGCTGGGCGCTGCTGACGAAGCACAATCCATCATCTTGAAGCCGGGCTGGAACATGATTTCCTTCGCTGTGACTCCGTTGAACAACAACGTGGCTGACGTCTTCGCAGACGGCAACATACGGTTGGTCCGCGGCGATGTCTGGCGCTACGAGGATGGACAGTACCTGGCTTCCGCAAACGTCCTGGCCGGCAACGGATACTGGGTCTACGCGAGCGTGAAGTCCACAACGGTCATCACTGTCTTCGGCAACCGCCCGCAGGACGTCTGGCAGATGCGCGAAGGATGGAACCTGACCGGCCCGATCTACAACGTGGAAGACTTCAAGACACAATACGAAGACTACACGATCTTCATCGATCCGACCTTGATCAAGCGAACCACCAGCGACGCTCAAGGCAACATCAACTACATTGATACGATCACCAACGCAGGCAAGTACCCGATGGAAGTCGGCAAGGCCTACTGGATCTACTCCGAAAAGGGTGTTGCATTGCCAGTCTATCCAACTGACAAGTAATTACCTGAAATGAACCTAGAAGGCGCCGTCTTGCAAGTCCTATGGCAAGCAAGACGGCGCCTTGAATTTAAATTGAAGACTTTGACAAGGACAATCTATGCAATCGATAGACAAGATTCGCAACATCAGCATCATCGCGCATATCGACGCGGGCAAGACCAGCACAACGGAAGGATTCCTGTACTACTCGGGATTAACTCATCGATATGGGAACATCGACGACGGTACCACGGTGATGGACTTCCTGCCTGAAGAACGGGCGCGTGGGATCACCATCGCCGCCGCTGCGGCTTCAATTCCCTGGAAAGACTACATGTTCCATCTTATCGATACTCCCGGGCACATCGACTTCACCGCTGAGGTCGAGCGTTCCTTGCGTGTCATCGACGGGGCGGCGGTAATCTTCTCGGCCGCCGAAGGCGTCGAAGCGCAAAGCGAAAAAGTCTGGCGTCAAGCTGACAACTACAACGTGCCAAAGATTGCCTTTGTCAACAAGATGGATCGAATCGGCGCCTCTTTCAATCGGACCGTGGAGGAGATCAATGCGAAGTTTGCGGATTGCGCGGCTCCGATTTATCTTCCTGACGGTGTTGAGGATTCCTTCAAGGGAATGATTGACGTGATTACGAAGGAGTACGTTTCGTTCAGTGGCGAACGCAATGCCGAGGTTGTGCGTTCGCCATTGCCTGCCGAGTTTGAGGATTGTTGGGCTGAAGCCTACGAGGAGTTGATCAACAAGGTATCGGATTATTCGGACGAAGTCGCCGAATTGTATTTGAGCGAGGAAGAGATTTCTCGCGAATTGCTGGTATCGGAGTTGCGTCGTCTGACCATTGAGCGCAAGGTCGTTCCTGTTCTTGTAGGCTCTGCAAAGAAGAACCTAGGCGTGCAGCTGCTTGCTGATGCTGTGATTGACTTTCTGCCATCTCCATTGGACATACCGATCCATCGTGGCTACGACGTCAAGACAGAGGAGCCAATCGAAGTGGAATGCGACGAGAAGAAGCCATTCTCGGGCTTGATCTTCAAGGTCAATGCTTCAACGACGGCGGATCTTTTCTACATTCGAATCTACAGCGGAACGCTGAAGGCCAATCAAAACCTCATCAATGCCAGGACAGGCGAGAAAATCCGTCCCAAGCAGCTGTTCAAAATCTATGCGAAAACCACGGAGCAGATTGAAGAAGCCGGTCTCGGTGACATCGTAGGCATGGTGGGATTGAAGAATTGCGGCATTGGCGATACCTTGTGCGATCCCAAGCGTCTGGTGTCCTTCGAGAAGATCCAATTCCCCGAACCAGTGATCTCGATGGTCGTCGAACCCAAGTTCTCGAAAGACAAGGATAAGTTGAACGAGGTATTGGACTTGTTGTGCCGCGAGGACCAGACCTTGCACCGTTCCATCGCCGAGGATACTGGGCAGCACCTGTTGTCCGGCATGGGGGAATTGCATTTGGAGGTGAATCTGAAGCGGATCAACACGGATTTCAATTTGGAGATTCGTCAAGGCGAGCCTCGGGTCGCCTATCGTGAGACCTTGTGCGGCTCCGCCACCGAGCATGTGGTTTTCGAACGCGTCCTGGGGGACACCCCGATCTATGCCGAAGTCACATGCGAATTCGCTCCGATGGCTCCAGGAGATGCCTTCTTCAATATCCAGAACAAGGTACGTACGCCAGGCATTCCGAAGGCATTCCTGGCTTCAGCCGAGCGGGCTTTGCGAGATGGATTGCACACGGGAGGTCTGTCGGGATATCCGTTGATCTATGTCAACGCAACGCTGCTGGATCTGAAATTCAACCCCGATACGACTACCGAAGGCGCCGTGGCAGGTGCCGTTTTGCAGTGTATCGACACCATGCTGCCCAAAGTCGGCACCGCGATTTTGGAACCCTTGATGCACCTGGAAATCCTCGCTCCTGAGGAAACCGTCGGTGAAATCAGCATGTATCTCCAGCCGAGAAGAGCCGTCATTAACGACATGGAAAGCCTGGGTCCCATGAAGAAAATCATCTGCAAGGTTCCATTGGCGGAAATGTTCGGCTTCGGCAAGGCTCTTCCGCAATTGTCAGGTGGTCGCGGATCGTTCTCCATGGAACCATCCGGCTACCAGGAAAAGATCGGGTGACGAGCGTACGCCTACATCAAGCTCAGCGTCAATAAAGCTAAGCCAATTCAGCTGCAATGGTTGCGACAGTTGCCGGCGGGATCGCAACGCAGTCGGACGAACCTGAAATCGAGGTTGGTTCGACTGCGTTTGGCGCATCGAAATCATTGTGTGCTCGTACGTCCTGTGCATTGAGCAGGGTGATGCAGGCGTCCTTTTTCAGTTGGAATCCAACGGGATTGAGTTGGAGCTGTTCAGGTTCGTCCAGGCTCAGATTGGCGACTGTCAGCGTCAGTTGGCTGCCCTTGATCGATGCGGAAATCGAGAGCTTTTCCAATTCTTCCTGCCGATTGCTGTCCGGATTTGCAAAGGCGATTTTCTGTCCTTCGACGGCGGTCTTGATTGCTGTTGCGCCTTGGTGGCTTTTGAACATATTGAAGACATGGTAGGTTGGCGTCAGGATGAAGTTTTCCTTGCCGGCCAGGAAGAGGCAATGGAGATTGTTGACCAGTTGCGCGACATTTGCCATCTTGACCTTGTCGCAATGATTGTTGAAAATATTGAGAGTAAGCGCGGTAACGAGCGCGTCCCTCATCGTTGATTGTTGTTCGAAGAGGTTGTATCCCTTCGAGGGACCTGAGCCATCAGGATGCCAGCATCCCCATTCATCGACAAAGAGTGGGCATTGTACCTGCTTTCCCCAGCCCGAGATCAGGTTCCAGTTGCGCTGGATGATGTTTTCCATGAAACCCGCCTTGGCGAGCAGGTGGTAGTAGTTGTCGTTGCTGAAGTTCACGGCATCGCCGCTTCGGCCACAGTAGTAGTGCACCGAGTATCCGCTCATGGCATGTTCCGAGGTATGGAACACGCGGAGAAATTTTTCGGTCCACATCCAGTCGTTTCCGTTTGGTCCACATCCGATCAGTTGGAGTCCTGGCGCCGAGTTCCGCATGATTGCAGCGTACTTGCGGAATTCGTGGGCATAGGTTTCAGGATCCATGTTTCCGCCACCGCCCCAACATTCGTTTCCAACGCCCCAGTACTTCACGTTCAGGGGTTCCGGGGATCCGTTTTGCTCACGGAGTTTGGCGTAGGTTGTGGTTCCTTGCGGGGAATTGCAATAGTCGATCCAATCCCTGATATCCAATGGGGTGGTGGAGGTAATGTTGGCTGCAAAATAAGGTTCTGCGCCGACCAGGCGGCAGAATTCCACGAATTCATGCGTTCCGACCAGGTTTGGCTCGAAGCGCTTGTCATGGGGCGTCCACCAATTGAGTCGGGTAGGGCGTTGATTTTTTGGTCCGATTCCATCTCGCCAGTCATAGACTTCCGCGAAGCAGCCGCCCGGCCATCTGAGCACGGGCGGGTTGATTGCCTTGAAGGCGTCGACCAGGGCTTTCCTGAATCCCTTGATATTCGGGATGGGGGAATCCTCGCCCACGTAGATGCCGTCGTAGAACACACCTCCAATATGTTCTGAAAAGTGACCGTAGATGAGAGGCGAGATGGTTCCTAGGGGCAACGGCTTGATCAGATAAAGGTTTTTCATGGTTGTTTTGTGGGATTATTCCGCTGGTGCGGCCTTGCGTCCGTAGATGTATTCGTTGATCGGAGGCTCATAGATGGACTTGTGCGCAGGGAATGATTTGTACAGATAATTCCCGATGCCTATGGCCTGTATGGAAGTCAGTACCTTCTTGAATTCGTCTTTTTCTGTCTTGTAGTTTTCCGAAAGGGTTTTGATGATATTGAGTTGTTCATTGATGTAGTTTTCAGGATTCAGGCTATCGGTTGAATCAGCCAATGCCGGGTACAGTGCCGAAAGATTATATTCCAGGTAAGCCCTCTTGGAATCGACTCCGCATGCGAACAGGTATGCTCCCAGGAGTTGCTTGGTTTCGTCCTCGGATTTGCCCGCCTGTTCACCGATTTTTGCCGCTAGGGTTTCCAATTGTTCTGGTCTCAGCGCTTCGAGTTTTCTGGTAATGGTCGCATCGGCGGTCAGGTCCTTTCCATCTTTGGTGTACGTGTAATGCCGCGTTGCGGTGATGACATTGTTTGCCAGCTCAGTGATTGTCCATTCGTGTTCAATGAGATTTTGCGCTGGTCTGAAACGCAGGTTTTTGAGTGAATAATCCTTGATGTTCATGCCCTCAATGACATGGGCGGATTTTCTAAGCATATTCCAGAAGGTTTCCGCATCTTCGAGGCACTTGTCCCATTGTGTACGCCAGTCTTTGAGTTCATCGGTTTCATGGGGGAATCGGACGAAGAACGGGAGTTTGGCGCCGGAGAAATCCCTTTCGGCGATTTTCTCGACGGCCTTGTTGATGCGGTTGACCTTGTCCTCGGCGATCGCTTCCTGCTTGGCTTTTTCCTGGGCTTCGCGCTCGGCTTTCTCTTTCGCCTCGCGTTCTTCCCTTTCCTTCCTTTCCTTCTCGGCAATCTCCTGTTGCCTCTTGAGTTCGGCTTCCTCTTCCTGGCGAAGCTTTTCAGCCTTGATGGCCTCGATCGCTTCCTGCCAGGCAGTGTTCGACTCGTTCAACTTGGGAGCACGAGCCAACTTAATCGCCCTTTCAAACAATGGACCAGTCAACGCCACAAAATCCTGGTACTCGGGGTCCTGGGCGGTCAGAGAGGCGGACAACTTCTGAACCTCATCAAAGATCGCCTTGTCGTCGGAATTCGATTGAATCAACTGCTGCAAAGACGCCAGCTTGGAGTCGCTCTTGCCTTCTTCAGCTGCCGTTGACTCTTCACTCGATGCCTGAGCCTTGCCGGGTCCAAGGATGAAATACCAGCCGGCACCACCGCCTGCAAGCACAAGCAACAGCATAACCAAGATAATCGGCATTGCCTTGCCGCCTTTCTTCTCAGGCATTTCGCTTGAACCTTCTTCCTCTTCTTGCTCTTCTTCAGGTTGGGTGTCTTCATTCTTCGCGGAGAGTGGCTGGGACGCCGTCGGCGCAGCTGCACTCGACAAGGTTAGCGTTGTCTTCTTGCTTTTGAGCTTGAGCTTCCTGCCGCCGGATGGTGAATCGTGCGCACTGGCGGCATCTTCCTCTTGTTCGTAGTGGGTTTCGTGCGGTGCGTCCAGGTCGATGGGGAGTTGCGCATCGGGATCCAATGTCATTGTGGGCATCTTCCCTTGCTTGACCAGTTCAAGATCGTTGGCGAGGGTTTCGTAGTCCTGGTAACGATGTTCCGGGCGTTTTGCAAGCATGATTGAGATGAACACGTCCAGCTCCCTGGGGATGTCATCAACGATGGAAGACAGCGGCTGCAACGGCGTTGCCAAGTGCATTCCCGCGATGTCTTCAGGGTGTTCTGCCGCGTAGGGGATTTGCCCCGAAAGGGCTTGGTAGAGCGTTGCGCCAAGGCTGTAGATGTCCGAACTTGCTGTTGCGGGATCGCCAAGCAGCAACTCGGGCGCGATGTATTGCGGCGTCCCGTACAGTTCTGATGTCCCGTCTTCATTTTGCTCGGTGATCTTACGCGCCAAGCCCAGGTCCGCCAGCTTGGAGCGACCATCCACCGTGAGCATGATGTTGTCAGGCTTGATGTCACGATGGACCAATTTCTTTTCTTCCCAGGCGAATTTCAATGCTGAGACGATTTCTGTCGCGATGTCGAGGACTCTCTTGGCGACCATTCGTCCGCTTTGTGAGAGGATTTGCTTGAGCGTGTTGCCACTGATGTATTCCATTGCGAAATACCACAGTCCTTCATCGCAATTGACCGCCACTGCCTGAACGATATTGGGGTGGTTCACGCTGGCAGCGGCTCTCGCCTCGTTGATGAATTCCTGGATGAATGTGGTGTCATCGGCGAAGCTCGGCAGCAGCACCTTCAGTGCCACGTCACGGTCGAGAGTGACCTGATGGGCCAGATAGACCGTGCCGACACCACCTGTTCCAAGCTCTCTCTTGATGACGAAATCACCTAAAACCGAGCCTGGCGACGTCGGCGAGTCAGGTACGGCGACTGGACTTTGGCACGTGGCGCATTGGACAATTTCGCCGGGCTGCGCATCGTCAATTTCCAAAATCGTACGACAACGGTTACATATAAAACGCATAGTGACCAAACCCCATAAAATACTTTTCTGATTAATCTAATTATTGTTATCTTAGTAAGATATCGGTTTTTTCCATTCACGCAACTTGATTTCAAAACAACAATATGATTTTTGTTCTACTTGACGCAATTTTCATTGAGACGGGCGAATTGATTTGAAAATGCGTTTGCTAGGATTATCATATAGATTTGTGAGTTTTTGTTTCGCCGGTGTTTTCGAGTCGTAGAACCTGTAAAAAATCAAGGAGACCAAGGTATGGCATTATTGGCTGCTCAAATGTACACGTTGCGCAATCAGTGCAAGACAGTACCGGAATTGGCGGAGGCGTGCAAGCGCGTCAAGGCGATGGGTTACGACGGTGTCCAGCTGTCGGGAGTCGTCGAAGTCGCCGGTGATGAGATGCGTAAGATTTTGGATGACACGGGGTTGGTCTGCGCTGCGACTCACATCAGCCTGGACAGCATGGAAAACAACACGGCTGCGGTAATCGAGCGCCATCAGAAGATGGGTTGCAAGTACACCGCCATCGGTGGTTACTTCCCCAAGGAAAACTGGACGCTGGAACTTTGGGAAGGATTCATCGCCAAATACAATACGATTGCCGCGAAGTTCGCCGGCAGCGGAGTCAAGATCGGATACCACAACCACAGCCATGAATTCAGCCCCGCTGGCGGAGTCAGGCCAATGGATCTTCTGATGCAACGGCTGGATCCTGAAAATACATGGATCGAAATCGATACCTATTGGGTGCAGCACGGCGGCGCGGATCCCGTCGAATATATCAGGAAAGCCGCAGGCAGAATGCCCTGCGTCCACTTCAAGGACATGACGATCACACCGCAACGCAACCACAAAATGACCGAAATCGGTGACGGCAACCTGAATTGGCCCGGAATCATCGAGGCTTGCAGGTATGCAGGAGTACAATGGTACATCGTCGAAAGAGATGACGGCGACCTGGATCCCTTTGACAGCCTCGCAAGAAGCTGCTACAACCTGCGCGAGAAAATGGGCTTGTAATTCGAGATTGAGACAACCTGGATCGCACGCACGGCTGATTCACATTTGCCCGTGCGTGCGAACCAAGCGGGGTTCTTGAGGCATGCCATTTTTTCTCGGAAGCGGTTTTTTGCTGGCTGGTTTGGCGATCGTTGTTCCGATTGCCTTGCATTTGTTGCATCGTCGTCGTCCCCAGCCCTTATTATTTTCGGCTGTTCGCTTTATGCGTGAAGCCATTGCGAAGTCACGCCGATCGCGTCGAATCACACAAGGTTTGACGTTGTTGATGCGTGTGTTGATCATCTTGTTTTTGTCTTTGGCTTTTGCCCGTCCGTACGTTCGGCAGAGTGGTATTGTTCCTGCTGGTCGTCGTGTCGTCTTGTTGGTGTTGGACAGCAGCGGGAGCATGCAAGCGCGGGGCAGTGGCCGCAGCAGTTTTGAATTGGGTCGGAATTGGGCGCAATTGGTATTGGACAGTTTACAGGAGGGTGATCGGGTCGGCTTGTTGGCTCCTGGCCTGTCCGAACCCCGCGTGGTTTTTCCTCCTGTTTCAGATTTGAAGGCTGTTCGCAGTGCATTGCAGGAGTTGAATTGCGGGCAGGGCCGTGGTCGTGTTTGCGAGACGTTGCTGGACATTCTGGACAAGTCCAAGGATGCGATCACGGGGTACGAGGTTCACATTTTCAGCGATTTCCAGCGTAGCAGCTGGAGTGCCTCGGTGGCGGCTCGCTTGTCCGCCGTGATGTCCGAGGGTGAAGGATCCGTTTTTTTCAATCGTGTTGGTCTGAAGAGCACCAGCGACGCTGGGTTTGGGAATGTTCAGTTCTTGCCGCCGGCAGTATTGAGCGACGGTCGTTTTCAAGCTGAGGTTGACGTTGTTGCGTCAGACAGTTTCATGGGTTCGAACACGGTTCGATTGGTGGTTGGCGGCGAACAATCCAACCACAGTTCCCTGTTGTTGTCTCCTGGCGAGAGCGAGCATTGTTCGCTAGGCGGCGTTGCTGGTTCTGCGACTGTCGCCGACGTATCGGGTTGGCTGGAGTTGGAGACCGATGCGTACGAATTGAACAACCGTCACTATTTCAGTTTGCCCCGGTTGTCTGGCTTGCCTGCGTTGCTGGTCAATGGCTCGGGGGACGGACGCGATTCGTATTACCTGAAGCGCGCACTGAATCCCGGAGGTGTGGCGTCAACGCTGATGGTGCCGGAGCAAGCCGATTGGAGCGGATTCCTGTCTGCGGGCGAATTGACGCGAAACGCCGTGATCTTTGTCTGCAATCCTCCTGCGTTGGATGCAACGTCCTGCCGGGTGGTCAAGACCTACGTGGAGACCGGCGGCGTATTGGTGTTGTTTCCCGGCGGCAGCGGGGCAGGGCATCTGGATGAGACCTCGCTGGGTAACTTGGGAGTCTTCGAAGGACTCAAGGTCAAGTACCAGGAGGCTAGAGAGGTGAAGCGACATGAAATCATCATCGCAGACGGGAGCGATCTCCTGGCGAGACGGTTGGAAGCAGCAATTCCGCCACCATGGCCTTTCGTGCTCAGGAGACGACTCAAACTCGAATTGCCTGAACGAATCGGAGCTTCAATCCTCAAATTCCGGGATGGTGGTTCGTTCTTGATGCGAAAGCGAATGGGCGAAGGGGAACTCTGGGTCGCGGCAGTCAGCGCCAATCGGGATTGGAGCGATTGGCCCTTGAGTCCGATGTTCTTCATCTACATCCAGGAACTCTGCAAGCAAGCGGCGGGACTCAGGCAACGAGGACTCCAAACCGAAGTCGGAGGAGATCTCCTATACAGTTGGTCCGGAAGGGAACAGAAGCTGTCCCTGACGCTTACCGCACCCGATGGAACGAAATCCGTCCATGACTTGGAGCGGGATGGACTGGGAAAACCATTCGTGATCAATGGTTTCGATAGCCCGGGATTGTACCAGTTGACGGGGGCGACAATCCAAGGGCACAGAACGATTGCGGTCAATATTCCCGAAGATGAACGGGCGCTGGTGTCCTTCAATGGAAACGAGCTGCGCAATACGATGCAGGGCGTGCCCGCATCGTACTGCGAGGATCATGAGGAATTGCGCCGCGAACTGTCCGGAATGCGTCAGAGCCGTCCCCTGTGGCCCTGGCTTTTGCTGATGGCATTTTTGTTGAGTATGGTTGAAGTGATTTTCGCCAATGTGCGTAGCCGTCCCATTGGCCAGCCGCATTTGGTCGGTGAGCTGCTGAAGAGAGGTCAGCGTTGATTTAAGTAGCAAGAAGGGAAAACGATGGTTTTCGTTTCCAACATCCTAGGTACGATCTTGATTGATCCCGTGTTGCCGATTTGGCTGCTGGTGATCTGCGGGATTGTGTTCGCCGTCTTGAGTTGGCGAACCTATGCCGCTTGTTCGCTGTCGCTTCCAGAGCGGCTGATCCTCTGGATGCTCAGGATGATGGCGTTTGCCATTATCGCCTACTTGATGCTCCAGGCGTCAAGGCGAGTGGAAAAGCAAGTCGAGGAAAAGCCGGTGCTCGCTGTGGCTTTGGACGTATCCGCAAGTATGGATGACAAGATCCCGGGCGTCGTCTCCCAACGATCCGTGAATGCATTGGGGGTGCTGAAGGCTCCCTGGTTGAAAAATCTCGGCGACACGCACCGGGTAATGTATTTCGGAATAGGGCAGGACTTGGAGGAAGGCCTGTCCGATGAAAAGGGCTTGCATTTCACGGCTCCACGAACCCACTTGGTGCCTAGCTTGTCCAAATTGGAAGCGAGATTGCGTGGCGAAAATGTCGCAGGCATATTGCTGTTGACCGATGGATTGGATCAATCCGGGCAATCGATTGATGTGCTGTCTTGCCAGGCGCCATACCTGATTCCCGAACTGGAACCTCCGATCGAGCGAGAAAGCGTGAAAACTGTCGATTACGCAATCACTCAGTTAGGCTATCCCAAGCGGGTGACAAAGGGCTGGAAGGTCTCCGTGGTCGCCCACTTGGAGCGGCGGGCTGGTTCTGGGAATGCGCAATTCAAGGTTAATTTGTCCCAGGGCAAGCAGGTGATCCAGCAGCTGGACGCCGTCTTCGAAGGCGAAGACAAGTACTGCAAGCTGACGTTTGAAGTCGAACCGACCGAGGTCGGAGCAATCCTGTATAGAGTCGACATGGCGCCGCCGAATGATGTCGACCCCGATAACAATTTCAAGGATTTCCTGGTGGAAGTCACGGATGATCAGAACCGCGTCCTCTACTTGGAAGGACCGCCAAGATATGACTTCACATACCTGAAACGAGCGTTGGCTTCAGAACGGAACATCAGGCTCAGTGCTTTTATCCGAGGAGCTGACGGAATGTTCATCAGCTTCGAGGAAAGACAAGCGGCCGATGGTGGAATGAAGCCGACCCTCGATGCCGAAAATCTCAGAAACTTCAAGGTTCTGGTGCTCGGTGACCTCCCGGGAAACGTCTTCAAACCAGAGGAAATCGCTGCCGTCAAGGGATTTGTTGACAAGGGTGGTGGCTTGATCTTTTTCGGTGCCGCAAATGCGTACGGCAAAAACGGGTACTTGACCAAGGAAATTTTCGGCGACTTGTCTCCTGTCGCCAGCCTTGAGGATTCGAAGATGCGCGAAGGCGCTCGCTATCGGGTGGATTTCACGCCTCATGGACGCACCTTGCCTGCCTTCGAAGGCTTGTTGGACGACGCGCATTTCCCCGCCTTGCTCAGCATTTGGGGACCAGTCAAGCCAGGGGAATTTTCCGAGTCGGTGATCGAGACCAGCGATGGCCAGCCTGTTTTGGCAGCGCGCCGATATGGCCAGGGACGAGTTGCGATCTTGTTGAGCAACACGTTATGGAAATGGCAGTTGGGAGGCACCGACGGACTGGGGAAGGGCTTGTACGGACGTTTCATCACACAGTTGATTCACTGGCTGAATCCTGGCGGACACGATGCCGAGGACAGCGAAACCCTGCAAATCGTGATAGCCTCGGGCGAAGTGGACCTGCGACAGTCCGTGGCAATCGGGGGATATGGCGGCAAGGTGAAGTCAGGCTGCGATTGCTTGATCACAACGCCATCAGGCGAAACCTTGACCATCCCGATGAGACAGGCGAAACTCGAGGCGCAAGTGGGGCTGAGACGAGCTCAGGACGGCGTCCTATGCGATTGGATCCCGGAAGCCGTCGGAACATACCAGATTGTCCTGAAAAGCAAGGACGGAACGCAACAGGCACAAACCCTGCTTTTGGTCAAGAAACCAGAGCACGAATTGACTGGAGCGACACTTAACCATGCTCTGCTCAACGAGTTGGCAGGACGGAGCAAGGGTGCTTTCCTACCTCTTGAGCAACATGCCAAATTGAGGGAGAAACTGACCGCCGAACCAAGAGTCATCGAAACCGTCCATGAATACCCGATTTGGAATCGATGGCTCTGGCTCGCACCACTGATCGCTATCTTCTGCCTGGAGTGGTACCTGCGACGCAAATGGGACATGGTCTAATTCATACATTATTATGAATGCTAAATGCTGAATGAGGGGGTTGGTTTTTGAGTGCAAAGATCAAGTCCCAGTCCCAGAAGCTTAAGAGCCACAAAACCCAATGTCAACGTCCCATAGTCCCAGTCCCATGTCCCAGTTCCATGGGTCACATTCGTCGCATGGGTCTCATTTGTCCCAGTCCCAAAATCTCCAATGCAGAACCCAAAGGGCATGTCACATGGTTTTTGAGTACGAAAGTGTGAAAAAATCGGATGGGAATTTGTCTGGGAAAACAGTAATATAGGGAGCGTTGTTTTGGCTTATGTCTCGCCCTTTCAGGGCTCCAAATTCTTTTTCATGCCCACCCTGGGCGGCGTGATCCTGCGGATCGCTTGCCCTGGGCTTGGTATGTCTCGCCCCTCTGGGGCTAATTTCAACATCAGCCAGGAAAATGCATGTCACATGGTTTTTGAGTACGAAACCGGTGAATTTTCGGCGTTGATTTTGTGGGGAAAAAGCGTTGGTTTAGTCCTTGAAGAAAGCGTTGAGGTTGACGGTTTGGAGGTCTCCGATGATTGCTCCGGCAGGTGAGGTACAGCGGAAACGCAAGGCGGTGGCGACTTCATCTGGCTGAGCCAAGGAAATGGGATGGCGTATGCCGACCTTTGTCGCTTCGCCTTGTGCTGCCACGAGTACCCACTCGTCACCAATTTTCGCTTCTACTGAGAAGGCGTAGGGTTGTCGAGCAGTAAAGCGTTCCACGGTGATGGGGATTGCGCGAAGTGGTCGCGGTTCCTTCAAGGTCAGGACGGTTTGCATGTCGCGTCCTCCCATAAGTCGGATTCCCTTGCCTCGCGAGTAGGTCAGGACTTCTGCGTGTCCTTCTTGCGCAGTCCATTGTCCCCAATCCGAATCGAGTTTGGTGAAAGAGCCATCCTTGAGGTCGTCGCACAGGCTTTTCTTGTACTCGATATTTACCTTTGGTTCAGGTGCATACAGCCATGAGATTGGGACTTTTGTGATTCTGGAGTGCGACAGTCCATGCATGGCGCAATATCCTAGGATCACATCGTCACCGATGAAATCGATTGCGATGTAGCAGTAGTGTCCTCCGTCCAGGTTTCCTTCCAATGTTTTGGTCAACTCCCAGGTTTTGCCGTCGTCCTTTGAGATTGCCATTGAGAGCGGGACTCGTCGTCCTGCCTGTTTCAGGTAGTCTGGGAGACCATTGTGGTTATTCCAGACCAGGAGGAGGTCTTCGGTTTTGGGAATTCTCTTGATTGACGCTGGTGAGAGTGGGGAGAGAATTGATGACGTTGTTGAAGGAGTCCATGTTTCGCCGCCATCGCTGGAATAGCTGATCATCTGGCAGCCCGCGTTGCTTCGGATGAACATCATCAATCGTCCGTCCTTGAGTTCGACCACTCCAGGTTCCTGGACGCAGATTCGGCGATTGTCCTGGTCGAAAACCTTCCATTCCTGCTTGCCTCGTCTCCAGGTTTTGCCGTTGTCGTCTGAAAGGTAGCAGAGCAAGGTTCCCATATAGTCCATTCCCGTGTCGCCCTGCTTGGAATGTTGGCAAACGGGTGCGACGAGGCGTCCGTTTTTCATTTGGATGACCCGGTCGTTATTGAGGACGTAATATCCGATCTGGTCTGGAATGCATTGGATTGCCTCGCCCCAGGTCTTTCCTTCGTCCGTGGAGATTCTCAGGACTGGCCTGCAATCGTAGTCGTTGTTCTTGCGCAGGTAGAAGAATGCGATGGAGCCGTCATTGAGGCGCAGAAGGCTGACGGACATCACGTTCTGGAGACCTTCCTTTGGGATGACGATCTTGTCCTCTTGCGTCCAGGTTTCGCCTTGGTCGCCCGAATACCTGGCAGCCAATTCCGCGGAAGCGTGGTCGGCGCCAGAATCCCCGTTGTAGCGACTGTAGATGAATAGGATCCGACCATCTTTCAATGCCACGAACGAACCTTCGCTATTGCGAGGATTCCCAGCACCGGGACGCAACTCAAGGCAACGTCGAGGCAAGCCCGAACCTGAACAAAAGCTCGTGGCGACCAAAAGACAACTAGCTATTCGGCTCAGAAAACCTTGATGCATCATTTCCTCCTTTGGGACTGGGACGAATGAGACCTATGAGACGAATGTGACTCATGGGACTGGGACATGGGACTGGGACTATGGGACGTTAACCTTTGGTTTTATGGATGTTTTGGGGTCGGACAGGTCATTTTGTCCCGGGAATTACGGGAGTTCCAGGCGTTTGATTTCGGTTCCGTCCAGGAGATTTTTGAGTGCGATGGAGTGATCGTCGATGATGGCGTATCCTGGCTTGGATTGGGATTTTGGGATTGTGGTGGAACCTGGATTGAGGAAAATCAAATTGTTGCGCTGTTCGAGGATGGGAACGTGCGTGTGCCCCGAAATGACCACGTCGCCTGGGGAAAGCGGCGGAAGCGTATCGTCCGTGTAAAGATGTCCGTGGGTGACGAAGAATCGCCGTCCATTGCTGAAGAAGATCAGATAGTTTGACATCATTGGGAAGTCCAGGAGCATTTGGTCGACTTCGGAATCGCAGTTTCCCCTTACTGCCAGGATTTTGTCCTTGTGTCGATTGAGTACGGGTGCCAGGTCAGCGGGGTCGTATCCGATTGGGAGCATGTTTCTGGGACCGTGGTAGAGGTAGTCTCCGCAGCAGACGAAGTAGTCTGCATTTTCATTTTTGAAGGCGGTTTCGGCAAGATTGAACGCATCTATTGCGCCGTGGATATCGGAGATGACTAGGAATTTCATTGGTTGTGTAGTGACTAGAAATTTGCGAGGTTAGGAATGATCGTGTTTGTTTCTTGTATTCCGAGTTGGAATAGGATGAATCCGGGGTTTTTGTTTTCTCGTGTTGCGTTGATTTGCCGTTTGACTTCATCGAGCGGGAGTTTGTTCGTAGAAACTCCGATTCCTGGGATGATGCTGTTCGGCGATCCCAGTTGCCGTGCCTGCCGCTGGATATCGGCCTTGAAGAGTGGCGTCGTTGATTTGTAGGTCATGGTGCAGAGGTAGTTGACGTATCCCCTTGCAATCCATTGGGTCCAGGCCTGCGCCACGGTAGATTTGGCATTCTCAAGTTCGGGATAGACGGCGGCTGACACGATGATCCCAGGCTTCTTGCTGCGGGCGGCAGTGGAACAATTCTCGACAAGCGAGGTGATGAGAAGCTGCCTGAAGCGAAGCCATTCGTTGCGAAGATTGCCCGAAGCCAGTATGTCTGATGGCCAAGAGGCGACTCTTGTCTTCATAAACAACTCGAAGGACTTGCGGCAGTTAGGGCAAATGCACGATTGGCTCGAGGCAAAACGAATGAAATCAAGATGAATGCCTGAAATGCCATTTTGAGATGCCACTTCACCAATAGTCTTCGTGATCAGTGTGTGATTGGCGAGCAGGCTAGGGCAAAGCCAGTAAAGAGTCTTGCCGTTGCTGTCCAGCTGAAGCCGGTTTTCGGCATTGAACTTGTCCTTGACTCCTTGCGGAGCGTCCTGGAGGTTAAGGCAATTGATCCATGCGTGAACCTGGATGCCATTGCTGGCAGCGGCCTGAAGGCAATCCCCTAGGGCAGTGTCAAGCTGGCTCTTGGGGTGAATGGCGGATTTGTACGAAGCCGAGTACGGGGTTGCGACAAGCGGGAAAACTGCATTGAAACCAGCACTGCGGAGGCGAGCGCAGGTTTGCGACCAGGTCTGTCCCGGGGGTCCTGTGGGGGAAATTGACCAGGCCGCCCTGATTTCATTGGGCTTGGCGGGCACCATCGTCGTTGTTGCATTGGCGAGAAGGCCGAGCGCTTTATGCGCATATTCTATGGCAGGCTTGTATTGTGCAGTGGAGTGGAGGTTGACAGCGGCTTGCAATGACGGCCGGGCGGCTTGTTGTTCGGCGCTCGTGGCGTTGGCGAAGGCCTGTTGCACCGTGTTCAATTTGGTTTGAGAGGCGACCTTGAGGAGGTTTGGGAAGAATCTCGCCGTCTGGGCCATGAGGAAATCCGCCCCGCGCCAGGGATCCTGGTTAAGGTACACATGGGTCATCCAGAAGCCATGGTTGGTTTCAACTACCGCAGGAATATTGGTCTTGCGACCCAAGGAATCGTACCACCAGGCACTGACTACCAAGGGCGGGGCGACCTTGGGGATTGACATGAAGGCGGAGGATGCCTGGATGAATGGCTTGACGCCGTCAAATCGTCCCAGTACAGGCACGATTCCGCCAAGGGGGTTGGGAAGGGAGGAAGCCTTGGTGAAGCTGGCATTGGGCATTTGGAGGTGTGCTGAGATGATTGACGGCAGGTCGTGGAAGACGCCCAGCTTGGTGCCGCGGCGAATCATGTTCGAGATGGCAAGGAGTTGTTGCGGCGAAGAGGCTTTGGGGTAGGGCACGAACGCGAAGTCATAGGGCTTGAGGTGCGTTTCGAGGCAATCGTCGTCTTCGATGATTGCTGGCCTGAGTCCTTGGAGGATGAGTGCGTCGTTCAGCAACCTGGCGTACTTGGCGGCTTCTTTTGCCTCATTTGCGTTAGCCTTGGTTCCGCTTTTCAGGATTGCTATGTTGGCGTTGGGGCGGGTGAATTCCAGTTCTGCCAGGTGGATGGCGAGCTTGCCGCCGTCTCCTTTCCAGGCGGCAATCCTGAATACAGGGCAGTCGCTCCAGGATTGTGGCATGCCTTCGGGAGTGAACGAGGTCTTCGGAATGAAGATGTCTTCCCAGGCATTGTCCTTGGAAGGCGAAAACTGAGCCGAGTACCAGGTCGATCCCGCCTTGATGTAAAAATTGTATTGCGATGCCGCCTGTGGATTTTGGACCAGAATGCGCATTCTGACGCCCGATGAGTGGACCAGGCTGGTCCGCAATGCGAAGTCCCAGCAGGCACGCTGGTTGCTGTTTTGCGGATATTGCGCATTCAGCGCCAGGCCCGTCTTGTTCCCGTAGTTGGCAAGGACAGGTTGCTTGCCTGCGCCAGATGGTCGGGCACTGGCAAGCGCTATGCGATTGTCCAAAAACTGACCCGGCAACAGAGCGGCAGTGAAAACTAGAAAAAGAAGTATCGCCTTTGATAACAAGCTGGCTTGGATTGGGGAAGTCATGGGGTTGCCCGGGATGTCTTGAAAGCGCCAATCAATGGATTCTTAAGCATGTGCGCGAATACCTTATTAGTATAATTTAGGTTGTGGAATAAGCAAGTTAGGCTATATTCAACCATAAAAAGCCTTGATTACTGGCGTGTTCTCCAGATGTGAGTTGGTATGCCGATGCGCGAATTAGGTCCAATTGTCGTTTTGGTGCATGTGGTTTCGTTTTGCCTTGGGTGCATCGTAGGGAGTTTTTTGAACGTGGTTGTCTGGCGTGTGCCCCGTGGCGAATCGCTGCTGAGTCCGCCTAGCCATTGTCCCAATTGCGGGCACGAGATTCGTCCCTGGGAGAACATCCCGATCATCAGCTGGCTTTGCCTGCGTGCCCGATGCAGCAGTTGCGGACAGCCGATTTCCATTCGCTATCCCCTCGGGGAAGGGGCGACGGGGATCTTGTTTTGGCTGGTGGCATTGGCTGCATTGCGACGCAATCTTCCCTTGGCGTGGTTGCCGGGTGCCTTCTACCTGACTGGCTCGCTGCTTGCGGCGTCCTTGATTGACCTGAAGCATCGATTGATCCCCAACTTGATTACCTATTCGGGGCTGGTCGTGTCGATTGTGCTTGCCTTGTTGATTCCGCAAAGTCGGATTGGTGTGTTTTCCGGTGACGTCGTTGTTTCCGGGGGCTTGTTGGTTCACTCTGCGATTCATGGTTTGGCTGGCGAGTTCCAGGCTGATCTCTTTCAGATGCCTGCGGTTTTGGCGATGTTGGACTGGGTGCTGGGGGCCGCATTGGGCTTCGGGATCCTGGGAAGTTTTTCATTTTTGGGGACAAAGGTTTTCAAGAGTCCGCTGATGGGGCTGGGTGATGCGAAGCTCTTGGCGATGATCGGTGGATTCCTGGGAGCGGATGCCGTGCTTTTCACGACCTTGTTCGGCTCATTGACCGGATTGATTTTCGGGTTGGTTCGCAGATATGCGTTCCGTTCCTCCGATTTGAGCGTTGCCTTTGGTCCGTTTCTGTCCTTGGGTGCCTTTGTTTGGATTCTGTTTGGCGGGTCTGTCTGGGATGTTTTCCATAAAGTGTTTTAGTTAGCAAGGTGGTTTTTTCTTTTATTTTCTTTATATTTAGTAAAAAAAGATTGAAAAGTCTTTGAAATGGCTTGAAAACTGGCTATTTTCAAGTAATTTGTTTAATATTTCATTTTAGTTAAGTCTGTTCAACGTCTTTTTCTCTGAAATTGGGCGTTGGACGATACGATTGAAGCAACGAAATAACATATAATTATCTAAAAGGTCTTAAAGGGAGCCGCGCTAATGAGCAAGCTGGGCAAGATTTTCGGGATTCTGGTTGTTGTATTGTCGATAGCCGTAGCCGTATTGAGTTTTATGGTCTCGAAGCATCGCGAGCAATTCAGAGATCGTGCGGCTACATTGGCCGAAGGTGTGTCGAAGACTGGTAGTACCCTGAGTCAGGGCACTGGGAGTCCTGTTGGCAGTTCGGTGACGTTCACTCCTGCGCCTGCAGGTGGCAAGGAAAGCGGCGCCCTGGGCTGGGACGAGTACAAGACCAATGCCCAAGGCTACAAGGACAACATCGGCAAAGTTGTCGATTTGGCGAAGAAAGTCAGCGATCAGCGCAACAAGATGTCTGACGCATTGAAGAGCATCGGCGAAGAATTGAAGTTGCCGGCTGATCTGGATGTGTCCAGCGAAAGCCTGAACAACTTGGGTTCCTACGATGGCGCATTGGCTTCTGTGGCATCGCACATTGATGCTGTGAAGAAGCGTGACGAGGCACTGCGCGTGTCCTTGGAAAACTTGAGCGGCATCCTGAAGAGCATCGGCGACAGCTTCGGCGAAAGTGCATTCTATACCCGCACGGTCAAGGAAGGCGGCGCCGCTCCCGCCAAGGAAGAAAAGAAAGAAGGCGAGGAAGAGGAAGGCGAGAAGGCAGAGGAAGCCGCACCAGCCGGAAAGGCGTATGGTGGCTATCAGTATGAAGAAGGGTTGGTAGCTTTGGAAGCCGCTGCGAGAAAGCTCGTCGAGCGCGCAAAGGATTACGAAAGCTGCTTCAGGGATATGATCAACGCTGTCAACAAGTATTCTTGGAGGACCAGCGCCAACGCACTCCCCAGCGATTCCTACAAGAATATCCTCAAGGGCTTGGTCGAAGACGCCAAGGGAATCAATGCCAAAATCGCAGGATTGGAGGAAACCCTGGCGAAAACCAAGGCGCTGCTGGATGAAAAGACCGAAGAACTCAAGACAAGCGAAGCTCAAAACGAAAAACTCCAGGAAGAATTGAAGGCCATGACCAAGGAACGTGACCTCCTGAAGAAGCGCCTGGACTTCATTGGTGGAGGCAGCGAGCAAGCCGCACCGGAAGTCAAGGAACACGTTGTCCTGGAAAATGTCAAGGAAGTGAGCCAGGACATCACCGGCAACATTATCAGTGTCATCAAGGAATGGAACCTGGTCACGGTTAATTTGGGTAATGACAAGCTTGTCCCGGGCGTGAAGCTTGCCGTGAACCAAGGCGGCGAATACGTGGCAACGATTAAGATCTTCAAGTGCGAAGAGCGCGTTTCGATGGGCGAAGTCATTCTGGGCAAGGTTGATGACATCAAGGAAGGCGCCGTTGTCTTCATGTCCGCATCTGGAATCCAGGGCGCCGAGTAGGCTGTGGAGGACTAATAATCATGAAAGTCTTTTCGATCTGCATGATCATTTCATTCTTGGCATTGGCCGCCGCTTTAGCATTTCAAATTCTTGAGATGAAGACGTTGTTCTTCTTCTGAGTTCCATTGGGAGACTTGGCTTGAAAGCGATAGTGAGCAAACGGTTATTGGTTTGGCTGGCGAGTTTGACGATGCTTGCCGTGTTGTCAGGTTGCGTCAGCGCGAGCGACGAAGCTGAGAGGAGCAGGAGCGCCTTGCCCTGGAATGCGCCTGCAAACTGGGAGAACAAGACATTGGGAGTACCGATGTAATTGGGGCGATACTCCCCCGGGATTCATGAAACTGTACCGAGGCAATCCAGCACGGAGTCGATGTTTGGATTGCCTTTTTTGTTTATCGTCAATGGGCGTTGGGAATCAAGGGTTGAACACAAACAAGGAGCGGCATGTCAGGGGCACATCTTGTAATAGCTAGTGGCGGTACGGGAGGGCATTTTTATCCCACGTTGGCGGTTGCGCGCGAGTTTTTGCGTTCGCACTCGGATGGTCGGGTCACGCTGCTGATTTCGGGGAAGCACGTTGAGGAGCAGCGGAAGATCTCGTCGGAGTTCGGGATTGACGCAATAGAAATTCCATCGGTTCGCCTTCCCGGTTCATTGGTTGGGAAGTTGTATTTTCCATTTTCGATGTTGTCTTGTGTTCTGAAGGCTCGTTCGGTGTTGTCTCAATTGCGTCCGAGCGTTGTATTGGGCATGGGTAGTTTTGCGGCTGTTCCTGCGTGTTTTGCTGTTGACGGGAAGCGAGTTCCGTTGGTTTTGCATGAAGGGAACAGCTATATGGGAAAGGCGAACAGGTTTTTTGTGAGGAAGGCTCGTGCGATCGGCTTGTCCTTGCCATTGGCGGATACGGGTCAAGTAAAGGGGACGCCCTACGAGGAAGTTGGCATGCCCTTGCGCGAGGCGATCGTCAATGCATCACGTGACGATTCCCCTTGCGATCCCGCCTATAGACCCTCGTTGGGATTGGCCAACGACCGAAAGACCATCCTGGTGTTCGGAGGAAGCCAAGGCGCAAAAGCCGTCAATCAATTGTTCGCACAAGCGACAAAGTTCCTCGCAAATGAGGCTGAAAAAATCCAATTCATACATTTGACGGGTAGCGACGACAACGCGGAGATCATTGAGGCATACAAGTCTGCGGGCATCCTTGCGTCAGTGCGCAGGGCGGACAGCCATATCGAAGAGTGCTATCGCGCCGCCGACCTGGTCGTCTGCCGGTCTGGAGCCTCCAGCATCTGCGAGCTTGCGCTCTTCGGAAAACCCCTGGTGCTCATCCCGTTGCCAACGGCTGCGGACGATCACCAAACCGTCAATGCAACAGTCCTCGAAAAGGCAGGAGCCGCAAAACGACTCAACCAGTTGACGGCGACACCGGAAGAACTGGCGGATATCATACGAAATGTCCTCGATGACCCACAAGCCTGGAGCGAAAGAGGCGAAAAACTCAGGCAATTCGGAAAGCCCAATGCCGCAGCAGGCATGGTTGCGCTCATTGACAGAGTTCTGGAGGAAAAGGGATGACCCAAAAAACACAATCAACGGATAATCGCCCCAATATCGTGATGTTCCTCGCTGACGACCAGGGGGCATGGGCATTGGGTTGCGCGGGAAACAGGGAACTCAAAACCCCAAACCTGGATAGGCTCGCGCAGGCGGGAGTCAGATTCGAGAACTTCTTTTGCGTGTCCCCGGTATGCTCGCCCGCACGGGCGTCGCTGTTGACGGGACGGGTGCCTTCGACGCACGGAGTACACGATTGGCTGAAACGCGGCAACATCGACTTGAAGGAAGGAGAAAGCTCTCGCGGAGTCGATCGGGCAATCGAATACCTGGAAGGATTGGACGGATTTACCGACTACTTGGCTGCATCGGGATACGATTGCGCATTCTCAGGCAAATGGCACATGGGAAATAGCGCACAGGCACAAAAGGGATACTCCTACTGGGAAGCTTACGCATTCGGCGGCGGTGCTTACTATAATTATACCTGGATGGATAAAGGAAAACCCCAGAATCGCCAGGACTACGTCACAGACCATATCACGAACAAGGCAATCGATTTCCTGAAAACGAGGTCGTCTCAGGACAAGCCCTTCATGCTTTCCGTCCACTACACCAGCCCCCATTCGCCCTGGGGACGGGAGCATCACCCGGAACGGATCTGGAAACAATACGAAGATTGCCCATTCGCGTCAACACCGGATCTGCCCGAGCATCCTTGGCAGTCGCCAACAGCGCCGCGTGGATACGACCCGAAGAAAAGGCGCGAAAACCTACAAGGATACTACTCGGCAATCACGGCAATGGACGAAAATATCGGACGTGTCCTGGAGCAACTTGACCAAATGGGCGTCCGCGACAATACGCTGGTCATTTTCAGCGGTGACAACGGTATGAACATGGGTCATCACGGCATTTGGGGCAAGGGGAACGGAACATTTCCGATGAACATGTACGATACGTCGGTCAAGGTTCCGTTCATCATGTCCTGGCCTGCCCGGATTCGTCAAGGCTGGGTAGGGGATGGTTTGCATAGTCATTACGATGTGTTCCCCACGTTGCTTGAGTTGGCGGGAGCCGAGAACCCATTGGCGGATATCTTGCCGGGGCGTAGCTTTGCCTCGAGCCTCTTGTCTGGAGAAGATACGAGTGATGATGAGGTCGTCGTATTTGACGAGTACGGTCCCGTGCGGATGATTCGTTCTCGCGAGTGGAAGTACGTGCATCGCTATCCGTACGGTCCTCACGAATTGTACAATTTGATTGAGGATCCCAACGAGACGCGGAATTTGGTTAAAAATGCCCGGTATGCGGAACTTGTGGTTTCGATGCGCGGGCGCTTGCGTGATTGGTTCTCCCGCTACGTCGATCCAGCACGTGATGGTATCGGCGAGGGCGTCACTGGTTTCGGGCAGAATGGCCTGATGGGCGAGGCCGCCAAAGGAGAAAATCCATGGGAGCAAATGCCCGTATTTTGAGGATTAAACAAAAGGAGATGAACAGATGAACAAATGCCTTTTGGGAATGATGGTTTTGGGTTTCTGTGTCGCTTCGAGTGCGCAGCCATTGCCTCCTCAACAACTGTATCCCTGGTTGGAAACACGCCAGGTTCTAAGCCCTTCCGGTAGGATTGACCTCTCCAAGGTGATGGAGCTGACATGGCGCGATTCAGGCGGGCCTGAAGGCAAAATTTCAGTCGTCGACGATGGCACCGGCGGCAAGATGCTCCGGTGGGTCGTGAACATCGACCACCACAGCGAAGGCGCTTATCCGGTTGGTTGGCCCTCCTTCGAAGCCTATACCTCGCAGGATGGCAGCGGAATGGACTTCAGCGGAGGAACTGCAATCAGCTTCAAGGTCAGGCCCGTCAAGGATCTGGGATACAACCAAATGCTAAGGCTCATCCTTAGAGGCAAGGAAGGCAGCGGGATGATCAATAAGATCCTGCCCAAACTCAAGCCAGGAGAATGGCAGTCGGTGGTCGTCCCCTATGGTAGGGCCGATTGGCAGAAAACTGTCCAGAGGATCCACTTCTACTTTGACGAAATCGCCTACAAGGATCGTGACGAGGTGATTTTCGAGATCAAGGACTTTGAGTTGGGTAAGGACGTCGAGGAACTGGTTCCGTTGGCGAAGGGCAATGCCGCCCTCTCGCTGTGGGTGGGAGAACGTGCCGACACCAGCAGCGAAGCCGTCTTCGTGACCGAAGGAACAAAGACACTGCCCGCAATCATCCATCTTGAAAACCAACTCGAACAGCCGCTGAAGGCCGATGCTGAACTGAAATTCCGTTTCAGGAACGTATTCAACGGAAAGGACACGTTCCAATCCCTGAAGCTGGGTAAGGATGTCAAGACTGGAGAACGCTATCGAGGCGCATATTCCCTCGATGTCGCAAACCTCAAGGGCGCATACTACCACGTCCTGTGCGATGTCATCCAGGACGGCAAGTCAGTCCTGGGAATCTACAAGGGAAGCGACGACTTGTATGTCGCCAGGCCCAATGAAAGCGATACCCACCAGATCCTGTCTCTGCGTGCGGGAATGGCCTTTTGGGTCAAGGATTTGATCAACGGAGTGTTTATGCATTCGACGGAACTTACGCTGCCCCACACTTACGATCCCTTTGACGCCACCCCTGAGCACTACGGTCAATTTTTGAACAAGTTTGCCAAGTTGACTGGTGGCGTTGGAGAAGGCTACGAGGCGGGCATGCCTGGCTTGGCGATAGCCGCAGAAGCCTACAGAAAGGGAGGAGACCTGGAACGTCAACGCTATGTCGAAAGCCTGTTGGATTCCTCTACCGAAGCCATGCTCAGAATGCAATACCCAAGTGGAGGAGTCGTCACTCATCGAAACGAACTCGCCGACATGGGAATCGGCAAGGGTGGACGAAGCGACTCTGGAGGATACTACAACAGCGACCAAATGGGCGAGTGGATGAGAGGTCTCAACTATGCGGCTCTCTACTACAGAACAGATCCTACCAGAAAAGAATGGGTCAAGAAGATTAACCAGGCATGCCTAAACGCCGGAAAGTACATCGTCAAGCATTGCGTGCAAGACGGCGTCATCAGGCACTTGCTGATCAACGAATACCAAGATGGTTCCGTCAAGACGAGAATCTACCATCAGGAAGGACGCCAGTGCGATGTCTATCAGCCCAGAGTCCTCGCAGGATTGAGCTATACGGCGTTTACATTGATGAAATGCGGCGAAAAAGTACCCGAAGACTGGTGGCCCCTGTTCGACAATACCGTCAAGTGGATGGCGGCCAAGATGAAGCCAAACGGATGGTTCGATTGGCAATGCGAAGACAAGGTCGAAGGCGGATGCCATACCTTCCTTGGAAATATCTACGCCGGCGAAGGACTCTTCGGAGTCTTTATGGCCAATCGTGACGCAAACCGTCCTGAACAGGCGGAAGAGGCAAAAAAAGCATCGCATAAGGCATATCGATATGTCACTGACGATTGCTACATCCGCGGGAATCGATATCGCTACCCGTTGGAATTCTGGGTTGGACCATACGTCTATTGGCTCTTCACGGAATGGGAATCCGAAATTGGGATCGACAGCGAGTTCCGTGATTGGCTCGAGGTGCTTGACAAGAAGTGGAGCGTCGAACGCAAATGGCTTGATTTCAAGCGCCATCCCAAGTGGAATTGCGGTCGCGCCAACTACAACAGCATGCTGACCATCTCGATCCTTGGCTATTTGGGCATCAAGGATATGGAGGAAATCGGCAAGCCCTGGAGAATAGGAGAGTAAAAAATGTTCAATCGCTTAACTAGTCTTCTTGTCGTCACGATGACGTGTTTATGTTGCATTTCTGAAAGTGCAGAGATGGTTTCTGTCCGCACTAAGACGGTTCCTGGCGTTGACACGACAATCAAGATGCCGTTGGAGGAACTGTCCGAAGGGCACTATAGGCTGGTCATCCCTAAGGAAAAGATCGCGAAAGATGCGTTGGTGGTTGATATCACGCCGGATTTTGCCCGTGCCAAGACCGGCGAGGATGGATACTTCGTGTCTCCTCGTGGCTTGATTGGTTCCTTTCGTGCGACAAAGGCCTGGTGGTCCGCTCCGTTCATGATTCCGATTTTTGGAATGCAGACTCCCGGGATGACCTATGTCGGGCATGTGAAGGGAATGCGCTACGAGGCGTTGTTTGTGATTGACGTCATCGATGGAGTTTACCATCAGCGTGTCCGGTACAACATCAGCGCGATGCAATCCGATCCCTACGAAGACATTGAAATCGAGTACATAACCCTCAAGGGCAAGGACGCAAACTACTCCGGAATGGGGCGTTGGTACAGGAACTACCAGCTGAAAAGCGGTGCGGTGAAACCGATTGCCGAACGAATCGCCTCGGGAGAAGCCAAGCATCTGGATTATCTCGCAAATGCATTGATGCTTAGAAGCACGCATTTTGCCTCAAAACTTTGGAAGCCGAAGGAAAGGGTCGATTATACCGCTGAAAACGAGCCGCCGGCAAAGGTTCACTTGAAGTTCGAACAGTTCGTGCCGTTGATGCAAAAGCTCAAGGACGCTGGAATCGACCAGGTCTCCGTCTGCGCGGCAGGCTGGCAAACTGGGGGCTATGATGGACGTTGCCCTGCATCCTTCCCTGTCGAACCCGCTGCTGGAGGCGAAGAAGCACTGAAGAAAATGATCCGGGACGTCCAAGAAATGGGTTTCCAGATCGATGGACATTCCAACTACACCGATTGCTACACCTGCTCGCCCTGGTGGGACGAAACGATCGCCTGCAAAAAGATAGACGGAGAAATCTACCGCAACGGAGTCTGGGCAGGCGGTTGGGCAATGAACCTCTGCCCAAGAAACGCATGGGAGACATTCTACCAGGTCGATATGCCAAAGATCGGTGCCCTTGGATTCCAAGGGGCGCATTATATCGACGTGTTTTCCGCGACCTATCCCTACAGGTGCGCGGACAAACGGCATCCCTGCAATCGAAAGGAAGCAGGGGAATACCATGTGAAAATGCTGAAAATGGCTCGGAAGGCAACTGGCGGAGCGGCCTCCGAATGCGGATGGGACCACTGCATCGGTGAACTCGACTACATCAACTATACGTCAAGGGATATGCTTACGCTCTCAAGAAATGACTGGAAGCACCCCGTTGTCGATCGCGTCGTACCGCTTTGGGAAATCGTCTATCACGGAATTGTGCTCTACAATCCGGACAAGATTACGCAGGGAATCATCAACAAGGAGAATCAGATCCGATTGGTCGAATTCGGCGGACGCCCGATCATCTACGGATTCTCCGAAAAGTCAATCCCTGGATTGAAGCGGATGTACGATTTGTACAAGCCGCTCAGGCATCTGCAGCGAGTCTTTATGGATGAGCATGTCGTGCTGCAAAAAGGGACGAAAATGCAGGATGGAGTGACCTTGACGAAATTCTCGAATGGAACGAGCATCGTTTGCAACTATACTGACAAACCATTTGATTTCGAGGGCAAAGCCGTCCCGGCAATGGATTTCAAGGTGTTTGAGTAGGTTTTTATGAAAGTCGGGACGCAATGCAATCAGCGCCCCAATATGTTTGGGAAATAAGGAGCGTACGTAGGATGGGTTTTGCCTGTGGTTTTGTCGGATTGCCCAATGTGGGCAAGTCAACGTTGTTCAACGCCTTGTGCCATGGTGGTGCGGCATCGGCGAATTTTCCTTTTTGCACCATTGAGCCGAACACGGGAATCGTGCCTGTCCCTGACCCTCGCGTCGGAAAGATCGCCAAGCTGGAGCGCTCGGCAAAAATCGTCCCTGCCGCGATGAAGTTCATTGACATTGCGGGATTGGTCGAAGGCGCCAGCAAAGGCGAAGGATTGGGCAATCAGTTCCTGGGGCATATCCGCAGTGTTGACGCCGTTGCGCATGTGGTTCGGCTGTTTGACGACGATGATATCATCCACGTCAAGAACACCGTCGATCCCGTACGCGACCTGGACTTGATCATGACGGAATTGATGCTGGCTGACCTGGAAGTGTTGTATAAGAAGATTGAGAAGGCGAAGAAGCTGGCTCGCATCGGGGCGGATCCCGAGGTCAAGCATGAACTTGAACTGGCGCAAGCGTTCGCCGAAAGCCTGGAGCAAGGCGTATTGCCAACCTATGACAAGTCCGATGCAGTCTTGAATCGGCTTGCCCGAGGCATGCAATTGCTTACGCTAACACCGGCTTTTGTCTGTGCCAATACCGACGAAGCGCACTTCAAGTCTTTCGGCAAGGACGAGCAATCCAAGGCGTTGATCGAAGCCGCCGCTGCGTTGGGCATGGAAGTGATTCCAGTCTGCGCCAAGCTCGAAGAGGAGTTGCAGGAGTTGGACGAGGAAGAGGCAAGGGCATTCTTGGCGGATCTGGGAGTCGAGGAAAGCGGTCTCCAACGCGTAATCAATACCGGCTACAAAATGCTGGATTACCTGACGTTCTTTACTACGGGACCTGATGAAACCCGCGCCTGGACAGTAACAAGGGGCGCTACAGCCCCGCAAGCCGCAGGAAAAATCCACACCGATATGCAGCGCGGATTCATCAGGATGGAAGTCGTCTCCTACGACCATCTGATGCAATACGGCAGCTGGAACGGCGCCAAGGAAGCCGGGAAGCTCAGAATCGAAGGCAAGGAATACCTCGTCCGGGATGGAGATTGCGTCTTCGTCAGGTTCTCGGTCTGATGCAAGCTATGGTTGCTGAGGAAGAAGGCCGAGTTTGACCTTGAACGACGCCTTCCCCCCTGCGTCTGCAACCATCGTCAACACCAATCTGCTTGTATCTTTGTTCCTCGAATTGCCTTTGAATTCAGGCTTGGGGTTTTCCACGTCTTGGACAAGCCATGTTGAGTTCGGGTCTTCGCTCAACAATTGGAATCGATTGTCGCCCAATTGCAGTACCAGGGAATTGCCTTTGTTTTCGGCGACTGTCCTCTTCGTGATCGCTCCCCATTCCAAGGGGGTATTGGGTTTGAGCCCTTCGATTTCATCGATGATTTCTACGATTCCATTGTCGTCCAGGTTGAATGTACGGATGGCTTTTGAGCAGCTGTTGGCATAGACTCCTGTCATGTCGAGGACGGTTTGCCTTGGTTGTTCGGTTGCCGAAAGAACCTTGACGAAGCCCGAGACCAATTGTTGTTTGCCGTCGATCACCAGCGTGCTATGCCCGTAGGTGTTGAGCCGGAACAACTGCCATCGTTCGGAATTTTGGTGCATGCCCCACAAGTTGATGCCCATTTGTTCGACTCGATGGTAGCCTTCCGCGCCCAGTTCGAAAATCCAGCGTATGTTGGCGGCATCGAGGATGAAGGAGCCGCCGTCCATATGCCCGTGCGGTGCGCTGGGTGAGCCGCCCTTGATGCCCAGGTAGGTCATGTTCTCAGGGTTCCAGGTATTGCGCATTATCACGATGGGGACATTGCCGCCTGCATCCCAAACTAGCGGACGTGTGATAGTGGAGTCAAGCTGTTCTGGCTTCTCGAAAATCCAGAAGAAGGCGAGGTTGTGGAACCAGTCGTAATTTGAGGCCTCTCTTCCTGCCGGTCGTGATGCCAGCCATTTTTCAGTGACTTTTCGTTCGGCGAGTTCCACCAGTTCGTAGTCCTCGAAATACTTGGCGAGCCACCACATCGAGGATTGGCGTCGGCGCGTCGATTGACCGCTGTCAGCATAATTGTAGCTGAATCCCGACGGCCCAGTTACGATTTCGTTGTAGAGCCGTGTTTCCTTGAAGCCAGGCAAGCTTGTCAGCCCGAAATCGGTTTTGAAGGCTTGGACCATCAGCGCCAAGCCCATGACGTTGAAGCCGGTTCCGTATTCCCAGTATCCCGGTCCTTCCGGATAGTTCCCGTTGGGGGCGTAGGCATGCATCGGGATGGCGATGTTACGGACGGCGTCCAGTGCCAAGTCCAAGCTCGCCTCAAAGTGGCGATCCGCAATGGCAATGGCTCCGGCAAGCATCCCGGTATGGCAGACCTGACCCCAATTGTTTGCGGCGCGACGCCACCATGCCGATTCGCTTGAGGACGTCAACCCCTTCTTCAAGATCGCTTCGCTGATGCTCTCAATCTCTTCAGGCGTCAGTTGGTCGTATAGCCAATCGTACCCGATTGCGGCGGCAAGAGTCATTTCCGCAACGTCAAGGTAGTGGCTTGGGTGCCAATCGGAAAACTCCGCAATGGCACGAAGCTCAGCCAGGCACCTGTCCCGATACGCTGGATTCTCGGTCAATTTCCACGTCAAGCCAAGCGTCGAGATCCGATACAAAGCCAAGCGAGATACCCCAAGCAAACGACGACCCTCGAGCTTGCGCTCGACGACTGGGACGGACAGTAGCTTGTCTGACATGAAAATAAGGTGATCGCGCATCCGCTGATGGATCGTTCCCTCCGTATAGGCGAGTCCCTTCAAACGCTGGAATTCCTCGGTGTCTGCGAACAAACGGGGATGGGAGGTTTGGGCAACTTGTTCCAGTTGAGTCCTAAAGGCATTTTCATCGACATTTTGCATGTATTCACCGTACCTTTGTTCTTGGGTTTTTATTGCGTTTTTTGATTTCCATGCGTTTTCTGCTTCGTCGCCATCCAGGATCGCAATCGTCAGATCATCCAGGTCGCATTGCCCCGTTTCAGCGACAAAGGTGTGGATCCTGATCCCGATGGACTCGGTTTTAGGCAGCGTCTTTCCGAAGAATTGCGTTTGGCTCCACGATGTCGTCGAGTCTACCCGGTAGATGCATTCGCCGCCCCTGCGCAGGACTTTGCCCTCGGAGTCGTAGCACATCAAGTAGACTCCCGTGGCGGCTGAACCCTCCAAGGAACGACTCGCAAAGGTGATTTCGACGATTTGATCGGGCTTGGCAGGGAACCGTTCCGAGAACAAGTCGGCGCACCCCTTGGGATTTTTGTCTGTCAGCCTCAGGCCAAGATCGCCTGTAAATGCAGCCTCCTTTGTGAATTCGATCATGTCCAAGGTGCCCGTCAGCTGCCAGCCTTTGTCTTTTTCTTCGAAGCCCCCGTTTACCAGCGGCAGAACTTGTTTCCCAAATGTCAATCCGACTGATGTCAAAAGTATGAGTGCAATGTTTTTCATAAGCATTAGGTGTGTTGAAGTTGATGTTACCTAGTAGAAAATATCATTAAAGATAGATGTAACTTACTTGCCTGTCCTTTTGATTGCAAGGTCTTGTAGCAGTATTTCATGGCAAATGCTTTTGTGGTAAAAGTAAAGAGCCACATGATGGAAAATCAAGAAGCTGACTTTATGTTAGGCGAATGCATAATAAGTTGGTTTTTGAATCGGCAAGTAAACAAGGGATGCTCAAAGATGGACGAAACTAAGATCAAGGCTTTGCTTGAAAGCGATATTAACAATGGCATCATCCACGGTGGCGTGGTTTTGATGGGGAATATGCAGCAGGATCTCCTGGCCGTTTGCTGTGGATACACGACTCCCAAGCACGATGTGCCGATGGACTTGAATACGGTAATCGATTGCGCTAGCACCACCAAGGTCACTGTCGCCATCACCGCCTTGTTGATTTGCCATCAACGTGGCTTGGTGGATTTCGATGCCCCGTTCACCAAGTATCTTCCCGAGTACACCGCGTCATTGCAGGTACCCATCACTGTTCGGGCATTGGCCAATCATGTCTCGGGATTTGTCGATCCGCCTGGGCAACAGCGACCGTACTTCGACGAAGAAGGCACTGTGATGCTCAATAAAGTCCTGACCCTTCCACCGACTTGTCCACCGACAGATGTATGTCATTATGCCTGCTGGAATTACATCATCTTGGCCCTGCTGATCGAGAACATCGTCAAATGCCCGTTGGACGAATTCGCGCAACATAAGATCTTCCAGCCCCTCGGCATGTCGAGGTCGTCATTGGGAGCGCCATTGCCAACCCTCCGACCCGAGGAACTTGCGCAGACCATGACAACTGAAAGACCAGGGCAAATCTCCGACTTCGTCGCACGCAGGATTTTCGATGCCGGTCATCGCACGGCAAATGCAGGCTTGTTTACCTGCGCAAACGACTTCGCAAAGCTTCTCCGATGCTACCTCAAGCACGGAGAGTTGAACAATGGAAAAGCGCTCTTCACAAAACGACAGTTCGACGAAATTGCCCCAGACCGAAACAAACACTTCGATGGATACAGAAACTTCGGATGGGCGATTTACGAGCAATATCTTGCCGATTCTCTTTTCGGCACGACGCTTTTCCATTCCGGCTGGAGCGGACAGACCATTGCCTTCAACGTCGAATCCCAGCGTTTTGCCATTGTGCTGACGACTCGTTGTGGCGACTACGAGCTTGCGAAACGTCATCGTTTTGACATCGTCAACTCATTGTTGTGACCTTAGGAGCCGTTAAAAAATTAAGTTTACATTTCCGGTTTCTTTTGGTCGCCTTTCCCCCGTCCTGTCAGTCGCGTATGCGCATACGCTCCTTCCAGGACAGGGGAAAACCGGCTCAAAACAATTCCGGAACTGTTGCCTTAATTTTTAAACGACTCCTTAGTTTTCCCGTATGGAAAAATAAATTCATCTCTTGCTTTTTCATGTTGATGTCATATAGTAATCAAGTAATTTTGATGTGCGCGCATAGTTCAGTTGGTTAGAACGCCATCTTCACACGGTGGAGGCCACTGGTTCGAGTCCAGTTGCGCGCACCAGCTACATAAATGCTTTTCTCCAAAACGGGGAAAAGCTTTTTTTGTGTGCTGATTTGGGGGTGGAATCGACGGCTCGCAAGGTTGAAACAAGCCTAAAATGACTTAGATTATAACATCGATGATAGAGTATAAAATTTGTCGCGCCCACATATGCGCGCTTGCGAAAAATAAGGACAGGATGAGCAAATTGAAATTAGTGTCACTATTCTCTGGATGTGGAGGACTCGATTTAGGATTTGAGCGTGCAGGATTTGATATTCCCTGGGCGAATGAGTTCGACAAGGAAATCTGGGAAACATATGAAATTAACCACAAGAATACCTTCTTGGATCATCGGGACATTCGTCAGATTCTTTCCTCGGAAGTGCCTGACTGCGACGGAATCATTGGTGGACCGCCCTGCCAAAGCTGGAGTGAAGCAGGTGCCTTAAGGGGTATTGAAGACCCAAGGGGGCAGCTGTTCTACGAGTTCATTCGGCTTTTGCGTGACAAGAAACCGAAGTTCTTCCTTGCCGAGAATGTGTCCGGAATGCTGTCAAAGCGGCATGCGCAAGCAGTAAAGAACATAAAGCAAATGTTCATGGAATCTGGCTATACCCTTTCGGTGGACTTGTTGAATGCAGCTGACTACGATGTACCGGAAGACCGTAAGCGGGTTATCTACGTGGGAATCAGAAGTGACCTGGGGATTAACTTCCAATTCCCGAAGCCATCGAAGAAAAAAATAACCTTGCGAGAGGCAATTGGCGACTTGGAGGATTCGGCGATGCCTGCCTTGGCGAAAAACAAAACCAATGGCGACAAATGCAAAGTCCCAAACCACGAATACCTTACTGGCGGATTCTCAACTATATTCATGTCGCGGAATCGTGTCAGAACTTGGGATGAGCAGTCGTTCACCATTCAAGCGGGTGGACGGCACGCTCCTATTCATCCCCAGGCGCCTGTTATGCCCAAGGTTGGACCGAACAGGCACATTTTCGAACCTGGCAAGGAATCCTTGTATAGGCGGCTGACAGTTCGGGAATGCGCCCGTGTCCAAACATTCCCCGATGATTTCATTTTCAAGTACGATTCATTGCTCGCGGGCTACAAGATGATCGGTAATGCCGTGCCTGTGAGATTCGCTTATCATTTGGCAAACGGCATAAAAGCATATTTTGCCAAATCCTGACCTTGCTTCCCATGTCTGGCTGAAGGCAGTTCTTGGGGAAATTGGGTTAAATAGACAGTCGCCTCGCATCCCGCCCGAGGATTGCAAAGGCTAATTTACAGAAAATTGTGCACACTCCCTAAAATGATGGGGATAAACAAGAACAATATTGTTATTCCACGTCCAGACCAGTTCATCCTCGCCTCCCTGAAATGCTGCTACTCTTTTTTCAGCAGGATTCTGCGCAGCAGTAGTGAATCGACTCGAACTCCAGAGTGCTATGTTGGATATTGTGTTGCTTCAGGAAATCTTTGATCTTGTCTTTTGTGTCGTCAATCAAGGCGACATCCCTGAGAACTACATGTCCCGTCAAGGCATTTTCGGTTGTGCTTAAGGGCCAGATATGGATGTGATGAACACCATCGACATTGGGTATATCCAGCAGCTCATTATGCAAATGCTTGACATCGATTCCGTTAGGCACACCATCAAGGACGAGGACAAAGCTGTCGCGGAACAGTTCCCAGGATGAGTAGATGATGATTCCGGCAATGGTCAGCCCGACCACGGGATCTATCCAATACATATTGGTCAACATGATCAACCCGCCTGAAGCTACTACGCCAACCGATACCAAGGTGTCTGCCAGCATATGCAAATAGGCGCTTTTTATGTTGATATCCCGTTCCTTGCCGGCAGACAGCAATACCACGGTCATCCCGTTGATGACTATTCCAATGCTGGCAGTGACCATGATTGCCCCGCCCGAAGCTACGCTGCCAACTGCAAACTTTTCAATGCACTCATAGATGATCAGCCCTATTGCAACAATCAAAAAGATTGAGTTCAAGAAGGACGCCAAAACAGTCGCTTTCCGGAAGCCGTATGTAAATGTTTCGCTTGAGGATTTCTTCAGCATCAGAAAAGCAACAAGTGAAATCCCCATCCCGAAGATGTCGCTCAAATTATGTCCTGCGTCCGCGAGAAGGCCAACAGAGTCATAACGATATCCAAGATAGAACTCAGCAATTACATAGATCAGATTTATGGCAATTGCTATGACAAATCGCTTGCTGATTTCGGCATTGTACCCGTGATGATGGTGGTTATGCCCTTCGTGATGGTGGTGACTCATGATTGCCTCCCGGGAAAATACTGTGAATGATCGTTTTCGTCGGTTTCGTCCAAATGGGCTATGCAAATGTCAAAGAGCTGGCGGATATGATCGTCGTCAAGTGAATACAATATGGATTTCCCCTTGCGGCGAGTCTTGACCAGGCGAATTTGGCGAAGATGCTTGAGATGATGCGATACTGCTGGCTGGGACATTTGCAAAACCACGGTCAGATCATAGACGCACAGCTCCGATATCAATAGCGAATTGATGATTTTCAGGCGGGTAGGGTCGGCGAAACATTGGAAAATCTCAGCCATCCTGGCAAGTTGCAAATCGTCCTCAAGTCCAAAAATAACATCTCTTAACTTTCTCTTTTGTAGAGTTGTGTATTCAGGCGTTTTCATTGGCTTTTCCTCGTTAAATATATTTACATATAAGCAAGCGCTTATAAAATATTAATGAAAGAACTCTTTACAAGTTGACGAGTAAAAGTTTTCCCAAAAAGTCATCCTCCCAATTTTTGGACGAAAAGCTACCAAGCAGCGGTACCGCCATTGGCGGGGAGAACGAAGCGTCTATTGCCATCGGATACAATGACGGCGTTGCGGTCAACCAGGATGTCAAATCGTCGTCCGAAGGCGCGGATGTCCTTTAGGGACATGTGATTGATTCCGTCGGGCAGGTGGGGGCGCACCTCGAGTGAATTGAGCGAAAGGGGTCGCAGACCGAAGAGCCCTTCCGTTATTATGCGGCAATACAGGGCACTTTCCGCAGACAAGTGTCGTTTGGCGCCCTCTGGCCATGCCTCGAAGGGATAGGGGACATGGTCGCCCAAAAGTCGATGCTCAGAATAGGTTCGCAGTTTCTCGAAGGTCATCTTGGTCTCTCCTGCGGCAAAGGCGCCCCGAAGTCCGTACAGAAGGCTCCTGTCCCAATAGGTCTTCTCGCCTTCCTGGGACAGCATGCCGTCATGGAACCATAGATGCGGCGAATACATCGCTGCAATCGTGTCTTCAGCCCGATCAAAAATCCCCATGCAGAGCGGGATGCCGATCCAAGAGCGCAGCTTGGTGTTGCCCTCGTAGTAGCGATAGGTCTTGAAACCATGCAACTCCCAGCCGAAATACGATTCTATCGATTGACGCAATTCATCCGCTTGACGTCCATATTCCTCCGCAACCGGGGGCAAGCCAAGATCAACTGCCAAGCAGGAGGCTTGGCGCAAACCGCCGTAGTACAACGACGATGTGCACAAGTTGGCGCTTCCGGAGGGAAATCGACCCTCCAACTCGTCGGAATCCGACTCCACAACCCCAGCAACATTAAGCTTGCGACGGCAATATTCCAGCGTCCATTGGATTCCCGGCAACAGTTTCCATGCACGTTCTCGATCGCCTGATACCAGCGCAAACAGGCTTGCCCCATAGGCATACATGGCGGCATCTCCGCGATCTCCTGCACCTTCCCAAATGTCGGTCCCCTCGGAAATCACCGAAGAGGGAATCCGATGGTAGTTCGGTCCCATGAACGGCATATAGTGCTCGTAGGCGTTCTGCGAAGCCTCCATGGCCAGTCGGTCGTTGGTCCAGGCAAACCAGGGACCTGCGTACTCGACCTGATCGTTGCACCAAGTTGCGGCGTAGTACGAACCACCACCGGGACTGTGCATCAGACCGCCGCGAGTTCGGAAAATGCTTTCGCAGGCACGCAACTTCGCCAGCCGGAAGGCGGTATCGACCACGGCATCACCCGTGTTCAATTGCAACGGCGCCGTCATTTCGTCCACGCGTGCCATGCGCTTCATGATTTCAACCCATGCAGATAAAGTTACGCGAGAATCATTTGCAATCCGAGCGGTCACCGAAAGGGAAAACACGCAGTAGTCCCAATCTTCACGAACATGGCGGGGAACCTCGCTCAAGCTGCATTCCACCAGATACACGCCACGAGCACCGCGACCAACATGTACTCTGTCGTTTCCGCGAATCCCCAGTTCCGTATCGCCGACGCCATAGATGACCAGCTGGTTGACAAAGCCCATCGCATCCACCGACGGACTCACCACGCGCTCAACCTCCATCCCTTCATGCCCGCGAACCCTGCTACGGATGGTCAGCATTCCGTCCCATGAGAAACTTGTCGGCTCTTCCACCAGCACTTCGCCGCCGATGGTCAATTGCGGCAAGTCCTCCAGCTTAAGATCCAGTTGGAATGAACCGTGTGTGTTGTCGGGTATCGTTCGCAGTTGTGGAAACACTGGATGTTGCACGAGTGTCAGGCTTCCATCTTCGGCAACGGCATAGGTCAAGATCAGCGATGCCAGTTCGCCGCTGCATTCAAGATGGTCCCGATGGGGCAGCGATCCGCCTGAAGCCACGTCCCACTCGATTCCTTTATCCGTTATCGTCCAACGATTCATCGTCCTTGCTCCTTTTTTTAAATCAAAGATGACTTTGATTTCTTTGCGACTTCTGCCTTTGTTATCGTCATTTTGGTTATGTTATCACAAATTTAGGATTTTGATATCAACCAGCTTGCGAGTTTTTAAGTTTTTTGGGGCTTTCACATCAAAAATGGATTCCTGTTTGACGCAGAGAGAGTTGGAAGATTATTTGTAGGCTTATTGATGGCAAAGTATGCGAGTAAAAAGTGCATGTTCAGCGTCATAATCCTGTTCAGTCCCTGACTTGCAATCTTTATGAGCACGGACATAGTATTTCTTTGATTATTCATAACATCTCTTGTGGATGCTTGGAAGGCTTCAGCTGTGATGTCTTGAATTGGTATTTTGGCAAATAGTTGTGATGGCTCTGATCAATAATAGGACCTGAATCCGTAAAAATGACGATGCGTTTTTTACTTTACGGATTCAGGTGAAAATTAAAGCAACTTTATCTTCACTGATTTAGGTGTCTCAAAATGCATACATCCTTGTTCTTTTCAAAAATGATGTCGCTATTGGCGGTCTTGTGCCTATCCGTCTGCGCCGTTGACTTCGTTGAGATTCAGAATGCCGACTTTGAAAAGTCGCAGGACGGGCTTGCTGAGGGGTGGAAGCTGGGGCCTGGCTTCCGAGCGGAGCGTGGCGTTGGGCACAACGGTAACGGCGGACTTGTATGGGAAAGCGAAGAGCCATCGGCTAAAGCGTCCTATACGACACAGTATATCCAGCTGGAGACGGGGATGGAGTATGATTACTCCGTCGAGGTCAGGACAGAGAATTACCACTGTGACAAGCGCGTCGGCGGGGTTAAGATTGGCATCAAAACCGAGGACGAAAACGGCAAGGAACTAGGCGTGTACATGCTCTATTTCGATGGTGTTACCAGTCAAAACTCAAATTGGGTCAAGATTGGTCGTGCCACACGAGCGATCAAGCCGGCAGCCAAGAAGTTCAAGATTTTTCTGTTGGTTCCCGAACAATCGAAGGGCAAGGTCTTTTTTGACAGGGTCAGGGTTTCGCCTGTCATCCATCCACCCGTGGACTTTGTCTGCACGAATGCCTATCGGGACACGGTAGCCGAGGGGGATATCACCTTCTTCGCATCCATCAACCCCCACAAGGACTCCAAGGAACTCAAGGCTGTCTTCACTTGGACAGCCCCCGATGGAACTGCCAGCACACAGGAGGCAAGCCTTCCGTCCCCAGGCGAAGCCAGGCTCACCGTTCCAGTAACCGCGCTTGCAAAAGGCACGCATGACGTCACCTGCAGCCTCTTGGAAGGCGACAAGACCCTGGGATCCGCTGCCATCGCCGTCGCCCGGCTGGACAAACTCCCCGAGCGTAAGGTCTGGATCGATCGCCATAACCGATGCATCGTCAATGGCAAGCCATTCTTCCCACTTGGAATGTACTTCGGGAGAGTCGCCGAAAAAGACCTGGACACCTTTGCCAAAGGACCATTCAACTGCCTTGTGCCATATGGAGGATTATTGGAAGGAAAAGTGCTCGACTGGTGCAAGGAACGGGGATTGATGACATTTTGCCCAGCAGCGTGGGCGGGAGGGGGCGAGGTCAGAAGCGCAAGGGACGATGCGGTCCAGAGAGCGCACCAAAAGATCCGCGAGGTTGTCGCCAAGTACAAGGACCATCCTGCGCTTCTGGGGTGGTACACCGCTGATGAAGCGCCGGTTTCTGAGGCCAAGCTCCGTGCGAAAAGCTATCAGGTCTTCAAGGAATGCGATCCCGATCACCCGACATGGATTGTCCAGGATTCCGTCGTTGACTTGAGGCCTTTTACCCCGACCTGCGACGTTGTTGGAGTCGATCCATACCCCATTCCGCGAGAGCCGATTGACAAGGTCACCAGATTCGCACGCGGCGCCAACGAAGCGATGTTCGGGGTTCGCCCGATGTGGAACGTACCGCAGGCATTCGATTGGGGATGGGCACGAGGCGGCATCAACCCCAAGGCAGGACGATTTCCAACTGATGACGAATTGCAGTCGATCTTCTGGCAGCACATCGCCTGCGGAGCCAATGGGCTGATAGCCTACGGATTCCACTGCTACGTCAGAGACTATACCATCCACGACTTCGACAAGTACTGGGGTGCGGTGTGCAAAGTCGCCACGGAAGTCAAGAAGCGCGAGCAGATCCTGCTGTCGGTCGAAGAGGCGCCACAGCCATCAGGCGCACCGGAGCATGTCCCATGCCGCACTTGGAAGCACGATGGTTTCGTCTATCTCCTGATGGCCAACAGTCAAGACAAGGTTGCAGATGTGACGATCACCGTCGGGAACAGCGCTTGGCAAAGCATCGCCCTTGAGTTTGGCGAGCCAGCCAAGCTGTTGCCCGACGGCAAGATTCAGGTTTTGCTTCCACCCATCGCAGTCTCGATGGTCAAGCTGAAGTAAGGAGCCATGCAAACTCCTTATATCGTTATGCCTTAGCGATTGTTTTCCCGAATTCAATCGCTGCTTTTTTGGCGTTTTCGTCAGGATTCCACAGGTTTCGGAGTCCTTCGCCAATGATTTCAAACCCGGCATCCTGCATTTGCTTGTTTAGTATTTTAACAGATTCGCCGCTCCAGCCATAGCATCCGAATGCTGCCGCCTTCTTGTTTTTCAACTTCTTCGATTTTGTATATTGCATAAATGCAGCAACAGTGTGGAGAATGTCATTCCCTACCGTTGGGGAACCCACGACCACTGTTTTTGATTTAAACGCTTCTGTAAGAACGTCGTTTATATCACTTTTTGCAATGTTGTATACTTTTACCACGACTTCTTGATCTTCCAATCTTATTCCCTCAGCGATTCTATGGGCAAGCTCTTTTGTTCCATTCCACATTGTATCGTAGAC
>JAGVUR010000112.1 GCA_019136135.1 Verrucomicrobiota bacterium | reverse complement strand
TTGGCGAGGCAGTCACACCCGTTCCCGTCCCGAACACGGCCGTTAAGGGCCTCAGCGGCGATGGTACTGCGCCCAGGAGCGCGGGAGAGTAGCGCGCCGCCGGTCTCCTTCACAGGCCCCCCGGCTGGATTTTACCAGCCGGGGGGCTTTTTTTTGCCAGGGACCGGGCGGGGAAGGCGGCGGACTGCCCAAGGCATCTCAGGTACGGTCACCCTGGGTGCCCGTACCTGATTTGGCGTTGATTTATTCGTTGATCCAGATGGTCATTTCGCCTGGGCCTCGATTGGCCCAGAGGAAGTAGGGGACGGCAACAAGCTGGGCGGATTTGTATTTAGGTGTGCTTGTTGAGTATAGCTTGCCGTTCCAGGGACTAGGATCTCTTCGGAGAGCAGGGGCGACCAGCATTGGAACCGAACCAATTGATTCTGGGGAGGTCTTGACTTCAAATTCGGCGATTGGCGGGAGACGAAGTGCGGCGAGATCCTTTCCGTTGTCGCATTCCTCGAGGCAATAGAGGATTGGTCCGCGCTTGATGGCGACTTTTCCGCAATTTTGCCTTACGGAAGGATGGGCATAGACGCGTTTGACAGGCATGGGGAAGGTGATGTGGATTTTGTCTCCTTTCTTCCAGGTTCTGGTGATGTATGCGTATCCGTTCTGATTGACTTTTTCAAGGTCGATTGCTTCCTGATTGACCAGGATTGAAGGATTGTCGCACCAATCTGGGAGTCTAATTGCGATGGTGAATGATTTTTCGGCGTCTGGATTGACGGTATAGTCGATCGTTTCCTGCCAGGGATATTGAGTTTTTGAAGTGAGGTTGACGTTCGTGTTATTGAGTGTGATGTTCGCGTTGGCCTCTGCGAAGAGGTGGATCCAGAGCGTATCGTCGGATTGGGTATAGAGATAATCCGAAATTGATGCGATCAGCCTTGCGATATTTGGCGGACAGCATGCGCATCCGAACCAATCCTGTCTTTGGGGGGATTTTTGTCCGGAGTACTTATGGTATTTTGGATGCGATGCGAGGATATTGTCGTAGAAGAACTGTTTGCCGTCCATCGAGATCCCTGAGATCACTCCGTTGTAGAGTGTATTTTCGAGGACATTGGCGTAGTCTGCATTTTTCTCGAGTCTGAGCATATTTCTGGCGAAGAAGACGAGTGAGATAGCTGCACATGTTTCTGCGTAGGCATCTTCATTGGGGAGGTCGTAGTCAAAAGAGAACCGTTCTCCGAAACGCGAGGAGCCGATTCCGCCGTGGACATACATTCGCTTTGTGGTGATGTTGTTCCAAAGAGTCTTGCAGGCTTTAGCGAGGGATTCATCCTTGGTTTCCCTGGCGAGGCTAGCCATTCCGGTGTAGAGGTAGCAGGCTCTGACGGCGTGTCCTTCGGCTGTTGTTTGCTCACGGACCGGAAGGTGGGATTGATTGTAGGCGTATGGGAGGATGTCGGGTCCGCCAAGGCGATAGGGAGATTCGTCGCCACGAGCCTTGCGTTCGACGTCGAAGTAGTGCGGTTGCCTTCCTCTTTCTTCGATGAAGTAACTTGCGAGTTCAAGATATTTTTTCTTTCCTGTGGTTTCAGCGAGTCTGACGAGTGCGAGTTCGATTTCCTCGTGTCCCGGGATGCCTCGCTTTTGGTTTTCGCCTGTTCCGAAGACGGTTGCGATGTAGTCGGCGTACTTTTCCAGCGTATCGAGCAGCGTTCGTTTTCCTGTACCTTGGTAGTATGCTACTGCTGCTTCCATCAGGTGTCCTGCGCAGTACAGTTCATGCAGGTCTCTGAGGTTGGTCCAGCGCTTGTCGGGTTCTACGACTGTGAAGTGGGTATTGAGGTATCCGTCTGGCTGTTGTGCGTCTGCCATCCATTGGATCACTTCGTCGGCGAGTTTTTCCAGTTCGGGGTCAGGGTTTTGTGCGAGCGAGTAACCGACTGCTTCGATCCATTTTGCCACGTCCGAGTCCCAATAGACGTGCGGTTGATTTGGCATTCCGGGTTTCCAATCGAGTTTCCAGGCATCCAGTCGCCCTGTGTCCTTGCATTGTTGGTATTCGATCGGGAGTGTGTTTTCGCGGTTGATTTTTTGTTTTTCGTACCAAAATCCACCTGTGATGGAGACATTTTTGAAGGGGACTAGTTTCATTGTGTTTTCCTTAGTTAGCTTGAGTTGACTTCAGTAGATCAGTCATTTCCTTGGTTTTTGCCGATTCGAGTGCCTTTTGCGTGACAATCGGTTTGATTTTCTGGTGGACGAGCGTCTCGACCGCCTTGAAGTTGTCATGTTTTACTGCGATTTCGAGGGTCGTCAAGCCGTCTGCATTTTTGGTTTCGAGATTGAAATCCAAGTATTGGAGGATGGTCTCGACCATATTGCAGTTGGTATTTTCGGCGGCATAGTGAAGCGGGGTATTGCCCTGGTTGTTAGGTTGCGTAAGGGCTTGGTTTTGTTCAACGTTGACGCTGTAGTCGAGGATGAAATCCGCCATGTCGTCATCCTTGGCGTCAATGACGGCGTAGGTCAGGGTTGAATTCCCCAATTTATCCTTGGCATACAGGTCGAACTTCTTGTCCGCGAGGAATTTCAGGGTATTTAGGTTTTTTGCCTTGGCTGCGACGATTGTGAGTGGCGTTCCATCTTCGAGTGTCAGCGTTGGTTCAGGTTCGAGGAAGATGTAGGCGTCGAGGGTCTTGGCTGGATTTCCTTCCTTGATCGCATCGAAGAATCTTTTTTTATGGATTTCCTCTACATCTATGACGACTGGTTTTTCAGGTTTAGGTTCAACCTTTTGTTCGGGTTGAACTTCAGTTATTTCCTCGGGTTGTTGTTCTGGCTGTTGCTCTGGCAATTGTTCAACTTGCTGTTCGGGTTCGGGCTGTTTTTCGAATAATTTGGGTATGAATTTATATCCTGCGAAGGCGATGCCCGCGAGTATGGCAAGGATGAGGAGATACTTGATTGCCTTTCCGGAGACGTTTTTTACAACGGACCAATTGGCTAGGGGCGTCTTGATCAGCTTATGTTTCCTGAGCAGGGCATTAAGCGTTTTCTGGTTTTGGCTTGAGTTGTTGGCTTCGAATCGGATGATTGCCTCGAAGAGTTCGATCAAGTCATCATGGGATTGCGGTCGGTCCTGTGGATCTTTCATCATCATCCAGTGGATGATTGCCGCATATTCTGGATTGAGCTTAGGCAGGAGTTGCGTAATTGGGGTAGGTTCGGCGTACTTGACTAGGTTGATCAGCTCGGCAAGATTGTCGGAGGCGAAAGGTTCTACTCCTGTAATTGCCTTGTAGAGCGTCGAACCCAAAGCATAGATATCTGAACGGAAATCGGATTTATCCGGGACTACGAGTTGTTCTGGTGCTGCATAGGGTGGCGATGCGATATTGCGTTTTGTGTTGTATGTGTTCCACCGATTTTCATTTGCCTTGAAGACTTTGGCTATGCCGAGATCAGCCAGCTTTATGTCGCCGTTGTGGGCCAGCAGGATATTTTCGGGCTTGATGTCGCGATGGGTGATCTTTTGTGCGCTTATTGCCTTGAGCGCCTGGGTGATATTGAGTGCGACGTTGAATGTTTCGAGCACGGAGAGCGGTCTTTTGGCTAGGATTTTCGCCAGCGAGTAACCGTCGACATATTCCATCACGATGAAAGCGAGGTTTTGCGTGGGATCGTAGTATGCGTCCGTGACCGCGATAAGATTTGGGTGGTTGATGGAACTGGAGATTTTTGCCTCCTGGATGAACTGCTTGACGAGGTCAGGGAAGTTTTGGGCGATTTCTTCCTTTAGGAATTTGACGGCGCAGACATTTCCCAGAATGGCATGCTTGGCCTGGTAGACTTCGCCCATTCCTCCGATTCCCACACATCGGACGACTGTGTATTGTCCGATTGAATCGCCTGGTTCGAAAGTAGGCTTCGGTTCAGCGGGGCGGTTGGATTCATCAGATTTTTTGTGGAATAGTGACATCAGCTTAGTCCTTGCGGTTGAGTTGGTTGCCGATAGCGAACGGTAGGATCCCCAGATTGTGGTCGAGTCTTGCGTTTGCGGGCATGTCTAGCGAGCCTAGAAGGTTGTTTTTTGCGTAGTGGAATCCGAGTCCTGCGACCATCGCCGCGTTGTCCGTACAGTATTTCGGTGGTGCCAGAAGCAGTTTTCGCCTTGCCTTTTCGGCGGCGATTTGGAGTTTTTGCCTCAGGTATGAATTGCATGCGACTCCACCGCAGAGGCAGATGAGTTTTGCGTTATGCTCGTCGGCTGCGGCGATGGCTTTCATCACGAGGACATCCATGACCGCCGCTTGGTAGGAAGCGAGGATGTCAGGAAGGATATCGTCAATATAAGTTATTGATTTCAAGGTGTTTAGAAGTGATGTTTTGACCCCGGAGAATGAGAAGTCGAATTTATGTTCGGGTGCCACTGCTTTTCCGCTTGCTCCTGTTAGGCTTCTTGGGAAGTTGAATGCTTCCGGGTTTCCGGTTTTGGCGAGTTTGTCAATGATTGGTCCGCCTGGGTATCCGAGGTTTAGGATTTTGGCGGCTTTGTCAAGTGCTTCTCCTGCGGCGTCGTCCAGCGTCGAACCGATGATTTTCGCATTTCCGTCTTGTTGAATCAGTACGATTGCGGTATGTCCTCCTGAGACGACGAGTGCCAGGATCGGGTAGCTTTCGGGATCGCCCAAGACCTCGTGGTGGTCGATGAACGTGCCGTAGATATGCGCGAGGAAGTGGTTGATGCCGATGACCGGGATATCAAGGGTGGCGGCAAGGCCCTTGGCAAAAGCGTTGCCGACGAGCAGGGCGGGGATGAGTCCAGGGTTGCTGGTGACTGCGATAGCGTCAAGGTCATCCAGCTCAACTTGTGCTTGGTTGAGGGCGGCTTGGACGATTGGGGCGATGTTTTTCAGGTGCTCCCTGGCTGCGAGTTCGGGGATGACGCCGCCATATCCTGCGTGCAAGGCGACTTGCGACGAAATGACCGAAGACTTGACTTGGTGTCCGTCCTGAACGATTGCGGCGGCTGTTTCGTCGCAACTGCTTTCGATTCCGAGTATGTTCATGGTATTCTATTGGATGGTTTTTTGGATGAATTGCGCTAATTCCAGATGTGATTTCGGGAGATTGCCTGCGCTTATGGAGATTGTGGTTGCAAAAGCTGCGGGTTGGTCAATCCGTCCATGGGTGCCCTTGGGCTTGCTGCAATCGGTTGAGATGGAAACGAATGGCGGGAATCCCCAGAAGAGCTCACAGGGGTCGAAACCGATTTTGTTGTGGATGTCAATATGGGTTGCATAATCAGGTGCTTGCTTGGGGTCGTCCCACCAATGATATGAGAACCAGGCGCTGGGCTTGGCGGTGGCGATCAGTTCGCCGGCCTGTGGGCAATCCATGTCAGCCTCCTGGCGAGTAAGGACTGAATCGACGCCGTCCAATTCCGAGATGAGCTGTCGAACCTGAGGAATAAGATCCGCCTTCTCGATGAAAATGTGCGCTACTTGATGATCGACCATTGCGAAGGCATCAGATTCGTAAAGGTTCGGATAAGTCATGCCTTTTCCGACAGATCGTGTTTTGAAAAGTCCCGCTTTTTTCAACGCTTTGTTTGGGAAGATCGCTTGATCTGCCGGGGTGATTGCGTAGTCTCCCCAAATGGTCACTTGGTACTTGTCCTTGACGGCATCGAGGATCTCGCGGATTTTCTCTGCTAGGAACTTGACTTCGGGCTCGATGCGCTTGGTGTCGTTAGGTCCGAATTTTTGTTGGCAGTAATCCAGGTGCGGGAGGTATGCGAAGAAGAGATCCGGCTTATGGTCATTTGCGATATGGATGATGGCTTTTGCGATCCATTCCGACGATTTGTTTGAAGCCATCGGCCCCCAGTAGGATGCGAGGTTGAGTTTATATCCGATTGCATTGTTGAGTTCGTTTTCCAGGTCATGCGGTTTGGTGTGGCATCCCATGATCATGCCGCCGTGGTGCTTGTGGATTGGAGCTGGCGAGATGACGATATCCACGTTTTCGCCTAGGTTTTGCTGGAAAAAAATCATTGCGGTTTTTTGGCATTTCGAGTTTTCCCAGATTCGGTTGCCCTGGACGAGTCTTGCGGATTGGCACCAGAAGTTGGTTTTGGCGATCAGTCGATCGTAGTATCCGTTGCAAACGATTCCATGGTCTTTGGGGAGCGCAGCTGTCCTGATCGTCGCCTGTGCGGTACACGTAACGGCTGGAAAGACGGGGGTGACGGGGTGGAAGTCGAGTCCCGTAATGGTGCGCAAGTCACTGTAGTTACGGCTGATGTCGTAGCCTAATCCTGCGCATTGGATGATGAGCTGTTTCATGTTGATTAACTTTGAGGAATTGATTTTGCAAGCCTTCTTGAGCATGCCCAACCTAGGATCAGAAGAATCGCGAATACTGTTGACAAGGCGTCCTCGGGGAGTAGAACGATAGATAACTGCCAGAATATCAAGGGTCTAAGATAGGTGCCGATCGCTGGTTGCATCACCCGGGGAGGGACATTCCGCCCGTATAGCTTCCTCGCAATCTCGTTGAGAAGGAAAATGACGATTAGAAACGGGATGATCGCAAACGTGGCGTAGTGCTTGCGAAACGTCATCAGGAAAAATGCAGTCATCAGCCAGCCGACGAGGCAGGCGCCGGCTGGGACGAAGGCGATGGCGCCGATGAATTGCGTCGTATGCTCCTGGTCTGCCATCCAAGTGACGGCGGCGATGTAGATTGTGACTGCGATGACCGGAACCATTAGGGTCAGGAACGCCTGGAATGTTAGTGCATTGGGAGTGATTAGGATTGAGATTCCGAGGAAGGTATTGAGTCCCCTGCATGCGCCCATGGCGACGGCACCCTGGAGGCGCTTGTGCTTGGCCAGGAAGTTGTAATAGGTGATCGTAAGGACGAGCAGGAGGGAGACGAGCCACGCGAAGGGAGGAAAGGCAAGGTACGAGATGGCAAGGGCAAGCGCCAAGATGATCAAGGTGGCAACGAATGCGGCTCCGACGGAGATTTCACCGCTCGGGATTGGGCGCTCCGGTCGTCTGATGGCGTCTTCTCGTCTGTCTGCCAGGTCGTTGAGCAAGACCCCAAATGCGTAGAGGAGGGTGGAGACGATGGCGAGAAGGATCGCCTTTCCGTATGTTGCCGGGTAGATGTGTGGGAAAATTGAGGCGACAAAGAAGCCTGCCAGCGAGTCTCCCGGCGCCGTAAAGAGGTTGGGGAGCCTGACGATTTTCATCCAAGGCGATGCAAGCTTGAACAGGTTGGCTTTCATTGTTAGGGTTCGAAGGCTTTCGGATGCCCGATGTTCTCGGACATCACGATGGCGTTGGCGATGAATTGGCGGCCATACGGATTGAACTTGGCCCCTGGTGGTCACAGGGCCTGTGGTGGATGGCAAAGTTTTGGGTTTTGGTGATTGATTAATCTACACCTTATAAAAGGTACAATCAAGCAAGGCTGAAAAACTTGCCTAGAAGTGTTATATTACATAATTTGCCGAAACTCAATTAGTACTTGGAAAGTCTAGGATCATGGCTAGGAAAATCTGCTACAATCTGTTCGTTTGCCTGACTGTCTTGTTTTTTGTCTTGTTTTTCTTCTATCCTGTGTTCCAGGTGTTGCGGGGTGGCTTGCAAGACAGCATGGGGAAATTCACCTGGTTCTACCTGTTGGAGGTTTTCAGGAATCCAATTTATCTTGAGGGATTGCTGAATTCATTGAAAATCGCATGTTGCACGACCTTGCTGTCGCTATTGATAGCGATGCCGTTGGCATGGCTGTCAGACAGGTACGATTTTTGGGGCAAGAAGATATTGACGGGTGCGTTGTTGCTGCCTATGATCCTGGCTCCGTTTGTTGGTGCCTTGGGCATGCAATGCATATTTGGCCGCTATGGTGCGTTCAATACGTTGCTTGAGCGCTTGCATTTGATTGAACCTGGTTGCGGCATCGATTGGTTTGCGGGGGGATTTTGGGGTGTCGTTGTGATGGAGGCATTGCATTTGTTTCCGATTTTGTACTTGAATATCGTTGCGGCATTTGCGAACGTGGATCCGATGTTGCTGGAAGCATCTTCGGATTTGGGATGCATCGAATTCCGTCGTTTCCGGAAAGTTATTTTGCCCTTGGTTATGCCGGGTGTATTTGCTGGCGGGTCATTGGTTTTCATTTGGTCGTTTACGGAATTGGGCACTCCTCTGATGTTCAACTACGGTCGTTGCACGGCGGTACAGATTTTCGGTGGAATCAATGAAATCGGCGTGAATCCGATGCCGTATGCATTGGTTTTGGTGATGATGTTCCTCTCCGGCTTGATGTACGTGCTTGCGAAGGTTGCGTTCGGCAGGAAGAGCTACGCGATGATGTCAAAGGCTGGTCGCGCCACGAATATTACTCGTTTGTCCGGCTTGAAGGCATTGCCGGTCATTTTGTTGTTTGGTTCGATTGGCTTGTTCAGCATTCTTCCGCACCTTGGGGTTTTGGGGTTGGCGATTTGCGACACCTGGTATCGAAGCGTGTTTCCAGTTGGATTGACCATGGCTCATTTCGAGGCGGCTTTAGGTCACAGCTTGACCGTTCCGAGCATTGTGAACAGTCTTCGCTATGCCGTGTTCGCAGTCTTGGTTGCCTTGGCGTTGGGCATCTTTTCGGCGGTGGTGATCGTGCGTGGTCGCGGTCGTTTCCGCTGGTTGTTGGACATGCTTCTGATGCTGCCATTGGCTGTGCCTGGCTTGGTCTTGGCGTTCGGATATGTGGCGATGTCGCAAAAGGGACGCTTGTTCCATTGCTTTGATCCTGTTGCGAATCCGACGGTGCTTCTGGTTATTGCGTATGCGGTTCGCCGTCTCCCGTACGTCGTCCGTGCCGCTGTCGCCGGTTTGCAGCAGACCAGTGTCAGCTATGAAGAGGCCGCGGCAAGCCTAGGCGCCACGCCATTGGTCTGCTTCAGGCGAATTACAGTTCCCTTGATTTCCGCAAATCTGATTGCGGGCGGCATCCTGGCGTTCAGCTTCTCGATGCTTGAGGTGTCCGACTCGCTGATCCTTGCCCAGAAGGCGGCTTATTTCCCGATTACGAAGGCGATATTCGAGCTGTCTTCGTTGCTCGGTCAAGGTAGTGCGCTTGCCTCTGCCCTTGGATTGTGGACGATGGTATTTTTGGGGATGTCGCTGCTGACGGCGTCTAGTTTGCTAGGCAAGCGTCTTGGCGCGATGTTCCGAGTATGAGGTTGGCGGATGGTTGAGCGGGTCACAGGGGAAACGATTTGCGCGATAAGCACTGCCTTGGGTGGTGCGGTATGCATTTTGCGTGTTTCGGGACCTGCCGCGCAGGAAATTTCTTCGCGGTTGTGGCGTGGTCGCGTCGGATTGTTGGAACAACGTGCCCGCGAGTTGTGTCTAGGTACATTGCTTTCGAGCACCGGCGAGGTTTTGGATCCCAGTTGCCTTTGCGTTAGGATGCCTGGACCGCACAGCTATACTGGCGAGGATGTGGTCGAGTTCCAGTGTCACGGCGGTTCGTTATGCGCTCGCCTGACCCTGGAATCTTTACTGGCGGCGGGATGCCGTCTGGCAGAACCGGGTGAGTTTACGAAACGTGCGTTTTTGAACGGACGGATTGATTTAACTCAAGCCGAAGCCGTCGCGGATGTGATCGAGGCGGGAAGCGAATTGGCATTGAGATTGGCAGGACGGCAACTGGCGGGGCACTTGGGGCGAAGGCTGCGAGGATTGTACGAGGAGCTGGAATGGATCCTGTCAGAGGTCGAATCAAGAATGGATTTTCCGGACGAGGATCTGGATTGGGTGGATTTGGACGAATTGCAACAACGGCTAGATAAGGTGGCGGCGGAGATGGAGGGCTTGCTCAGGACACGCGTGGAAGGCGAAATCATGCGCGGTGGATTGAGCCTGGCGATCGCAGGACCGCCAAACGTGGGGAAATCAAGCCTGCTGAATCGATTTCTTGGACGCGATCGCGCAATCGTTAGCTCGGAACCGGGAACGACTCGAGATACCGTCGAAGCGCAGTTGACCATGAGGGGAATCCCTTTTAGATTGGTCGATACCGCCGGAATTCGAGAGAGCGAGAACCTGGTTGAACAACTGGGAGTCCAGCGCTCGAGAAGTAGCGCCGAAGATGCCGATCTGGTGCTGTGGGTCATCGATGGAAGCGAAGAAATCCAGTCCCAGGAAATCCCGGCGGACTGGGCTTGCCGAGGGACGGTTCTCAAGGTCGCCAACAAGTCGGATCTTCTTTCCGCTCCGTTGCCGGGCTGGCTGATGGTTAGTGCCAAGACTGGCGATGGTTTGGATGCGCTGTACGACGAGGTCGAAAAGACGGTGTGGTCAACCATAGGAGGCGAACGGACGGATGATGTCGCCGTGGCGGCACGTCATGCCAATCTGCTGGAACGGGCACTCGACCAGGTTAAAAAAGCGGGAATTCCCTTGAAGTCAAGCGATTGGGAATTGCTGGCTATCCACCTTAAGGACGCAATGGGACAAATCGGAAGAATCACAGGACAAGCCGTGGAACCCGATGTCCTGGAAACAATCTTTTCAAGGTTTTGCATTGGTAAATAATTGATGTATGTTGATGAATAGCCTCAAGAAACAGAAAACGAATCTAGGAGAAGTACAATGAAGATGAAATGGATTGCTTTGTCGATGGTCTTTGTATCACTAGGCGTATTTGCCCAGGAAACCGAACTGAAGATTGCGTTGCCGCGCCCGCTATTCTCGGGTACCCCGCGTGAATTGAGGACCCCGAACCTGGAACCGATGCGTAAACCCGGCGAAAAACGCCCCCCAATCATGGTTCCGGAAGGAGTCAAAAACCTTGCCGCCAAGGCTGAAGTGACCAGCAGCGACAGCGAGCCAGTCGTCGGAGAACTCGAACTGATCACGGATGGAAACAAAAACGGCGAAGAAGGAAACTATGTCGAACTCAGCCCTGGAAAGCAATGGGTTCAGATCGACCTGGGAAAAAAGGCGAAGATCTACGCGATTGCGCTTTGGCATTTCCATTCCCAGGCACGCGTCTATCGCGATGTTGTCATCCAAACCGCAGACGACCCCGATTTCATTACCAATGTAAAGACGGTTTTCAATAACGACCACGACAATTCCTCCGGCCTGGGAGTCGGCAAGGATCGCGATTACATCGAGACCTACGAAGGCCGTCCAATCCCAGTCCCTGGTGTAGAAGGGCAATACGTCAGGTTCTACAGCAACGGAAATACCAGTGACGATATGAACCACTACATCGAAATCGAAATCTACGGCAAATAACTTCCGTACAAAACCGTATCCCGGGCGCCTCTTGACCTTGTCTTGAGGCGCCCCTTTTTGTTTTTGAGTATGAGCACCCCGGGTGCCTGTACCCAGGTGATGTCGCCGCTAAAGCGGCTAAACTTGACAGAACCCCAGCCAAGGTGGGTCGGGCGGGTCATGCAGGGCAGATAAATCTGCCCTAACAGAACAAGACATCTTAGGTACGAGCACCCCGGGTGCCCGTACTTGCGCTGATGCTTTGCGGCGAAGAGAGGTTCCTTGTTACCATTTGATTGCTGGGAATAAGATTTATTTGTTTTATTTGTTTTATTTGATTGTCAAGCAGTTGGTTGGCATTACATTATTATCGGTTATAAAACCATGACGGCCAAGCCGAGAACCAGAGACGCTAGCCGGCAAGGACATGCGGAGGACGTGTGTCTTGAGCCAGGGCGCCAAGGGTAATAGGCGTGGTCGTTTTTTTTATGTGGGAAAAGGAATCAAAACGAGATTGGAGTGAACATGTTTGACGTAGTGGTGATTGGCGCTGGCGTTGTTGGTTGCGCCATAGCTCGCCAGTTGAGCCGTCTTCAGGCGCGAGTCGTTGTCTTGGAGCGTTTTGATGATGTGGCCTGCGGGACGACAAAGGCGAATTCAGCAATCGTCCATCCTGGCCATAGCGCGAAGCCTGGGAGCTTGATGGCCAAGTATAATCTACTTGGCAATCAGCTTTTTGATAGCTGGTGCAAGGAGCTGGATGTCCCATTTCGTCGAAATGGCTCTATGACCATTGCGTTTACAGAAGAGGAAGTGGAGACTCTTCGGAAGGTTTATGATGACGGGATTACCAATGGCGTGCCTGGGATGAAGCTTTTGAATGGTGAAGAGGCATTGAAATTGGAGCCGAATTTGAATCCCGAGGTCATGGGGGCGCTGTTTGCGCCGTCGGGTGGGATTGTTTGCCCGTATGAATTGACGCTTGGGATGGCCGAGAACGCATTTGTGAATGGGGTTCAGTTCAGGTTTGAGACGAAGGTCGAGAGCCTGGAGCGGAACGGGGAAGGATGGAATGTGAAGACTTCGACGGGCGAAATCATATCGACTCGCGCTGTTGTGAATGCAGCTGGAGTGTACACGGATTATTTCAACAATATGGTTTCGGAGCAAAAGCTCAAGATCATCCCGCGAATTGGTGAGTACTGGATGATTGACAAGACCTATGCGGATGCGTTCAAAAGTACGATTTTCCAGGTTCCCGGGAAAATGGGGAAGGGGGTTTTGGTATCTCCGACTGTTGATGGGACGCTCATCCTCGGCCCTACGGCTCGCGATGTATCGGATCGCGAGGATGTATCGACGACCCGCGAAGGCTTGGATCAGATTTTGGAGGTTGCCCGTCGCACCTGGCCTGGTCTGCCATCTCGCTCGTTTATCACGACGTTTTCTGGGCTTCGTTCTCATTTGGCACGTCACGACTTTGTATTGGGGGAGGTATCCGATGCGCCGTATTTCTTCAATGCAGCCGGGATTGAATCACCTGGCTTGACGGCGGCTCCTGCCATAGCCGTTGACTTGGCGATAGAGATTCGTGATCGCCTGGGTTTGGCTGAGTCTGATGACTATCGTAGCGGTCGTCCTCCTGTATATCGTTTTCGTCACATGTCCTTGGAGGAACGCGAGGAAGCGATTAAGCGCGATGCCGACTTTGGGCGGATCATTTGTCGATGCGAGTTAGTTACCGAGGCTGAGATACGCGACAGCATACGCCGTCCATTGGGGGCGCGTTCTGTTGACGGCGTCAAGCGTCGGACCCGTGCAGGGATGGGGCGTTGCCAGAGTGGCTTTTGCCTTCCCCGCGTCATGGACATTTTGTCTGAGGAACTGGGGAAGCCCTTGACTGAGATAACGAAATTTGGCGGCGAGTCTCGGATATTGTCAAAATAGAGATGGTGAGAACGATGAACGAGGTTGATGTTTTAATAATCGGCGGTGGTCCTGCTGGCTTGGCGGCGGCGCTATCGGCTCGCGAGGCGGGATGCAGCAACATACTGATATTGGAGCGCGAGCAGGAATTGGGCGGGATTTTGCGCCAGTGCATCCATCCTGGCTTTGGGTTGCATATATTCAAGGAGGAATTGACGGGGCCCGAGTATGCGGCTCGCTATGTGAAGCGGGTTTTGGAGTCGGGGATTCCCTACGAGACGGATACGATGGTCATTGACATCACTCCGGATCGTGTGGTGACGACCGTCAGCCGCAAAGAAGGCTTGCGTCAGATTCGTGCGAAATCGATCGTGTTGGCGATGGGATGCCGCGAGCGTCCTCGTGGTGCCTTGGGGATTCCTGGCAGTCGTTGTGCGGGGATATTCAGCGCTGGTACTGCCCAGCGGTTTGTCAACTTGGAGGGCGAGCTTCCCGGGAAGCGCATTGTGATTTTGGGTTCTGGCGACATTGGGTTGATCATGGCCCGTCGCCTGACATTTGCCGGCGCGAAGGTATTGGCTGCTGTTGAGTTGATGCCGTATTCGAGTGGTTTGACCCGTAATGTCGTCCAGTGCCTGAACGACTATGATATTCCGTTGATGTTGAGTCACACTGTGACTGAGATACGTGGAAAGGATCGTCTCGAAGCGGTTGTGATCAGCAAAGTTGACGGTCGTTTGAAGCCGATTCCTGGAACTGAGCGTGTCATTGAATGCGACACGTTGCTGCTATCTGTCGGCTTGATACCTGAGAATGAGTTGTCGAAGGCGGCTGGCGTTGAATTGGACGGTGTCACTGGCGGTCCGGTTGTAAATGATCGATTAGGCACGAATGTAGCTGGCATATTTGCCTGCGGCAATGTTTTGCATGTCCACGACTTGGTTGACAACGTCTCCGAGGAGTCCGAGCGTGCCGGTCGTTATGCCGCCGAGTTTGCGTTGGGGCATCGTGATTCAGATGCTGAACGAATAATGATTGCCGTACGTGACGGTGCTGGAGTTCGCGGTTTGGTTCCTCAGTTGGTTAGTTTGGAATCATTGCGGAACGGGGAGAGTGTGAAGTTGATGTTCCGTCCTGCGAATGTGTACCAGAATGCGTTTTTGGTCTTGGAATCTGACGGTCAACCTGTCAAGCGCTTCAGGCGTTTGATCTTGACTCCCGGCGAGATGCAGACGATTACGCTTGATGCATCGACGTTCGGGGATCAATTGCCGCAGAAGACGATATCGGTGAGTGTCGAAATGTAATCAGGGAGTTGTTGATGGACACCAGGCTAATACGGTATTCGAGCGAAGGCTTGTCGTATGCGGCTCGTGAATTGTCGTCCTACTTGGACAAGATTTACGGTGGTGGGCATCGATTTGAATTGGGGGATGCCGTAGTTGGCTGTGCTTATTTGAGCATCAATTCATCTTTGAGCATGTCGGATGGGTACGATCATTCGCTTGTTCGGTATGAAGATGGAATTTTGCGTATAGAGGGCGACAGCGAGTTATCGTTGCTGTTTGGGGTATATGATTATCTTCAGCTGCTGGGATGTCGGTTTTGGGGTGCTCGTCACGAGTATGTTCCTTGTGGTTGCGAAGTTTTGTTTTCGGACGGTTATTCACGCCGTTTTCATTCTGCGTTCAAGTACAGGACTTGGGTTAATCGAACGAACGACAGCGATGTTTTGTCATTTTTGGCGAAGTCCCGTGTCAATGCGGTCTTGGGTTGTGGACCTTGGAATCCACAATTCAGTTCCGAGTATGCCTCATTTGAGAATGCTGAGAAGGTCAAGTCTTTGGGTTTGATGCTTCGCGGCCCCGGTCATTCCTGGCGTGAATTGATTCCTGACGAGGGTTTGTTTGCCGAGCATCCGGAGTACTTTCCGTTGTTTGGCGGCGAACGGAAGCCGAACAAGAGGACGGCATGCTTTTCGAATCCTGAAGTCAGGGCGATTTTTCGGGAGAATTTCAGAAAGTACCTAGATGCCCATCCATACTGGGACATTTTTGCATTTTGGCCCGAGGATACGCCAGACCATGTGTACTGCTCATGCCCGGAATGCGCGAAGGCGCCGACCCAGGACTGGTACCTGAGATTGGCGAACGAATGCGCAGAACTGTTTTTCGAACAATTTCCAGGCAAGGTCTTCGAGATCATCGCCTACGATGCAACAGAGATACCACCAAGTAAAGGCGAGAGATTCTTCAATGACGGGAAGAATTTCCTGGTAAACCTGTGCCTGGGAAGAACTCGGAATATTACGGTTGCCCTTGATGGCAAGGATGGAATCGCCGAGGCAAACCGGAAATACCTTGCTAAGTACAACGCCTGGATGGATTTCCTCAAAGGAGCGGGATATCAGGGCGACGTGATGGTGATGGACTACTACAATACCTGCGAACCCAATGGGCAATCTTTGCCCTGCAAGGCCTATCGTTGGGATTGCGAGACCATCCGAAGGGATTTTCTTTTCTACAAGGCAGAAGGCATTGTGGGGCTTGGTGCGTTTAGCGGATTTGATTTGCTGGCATGGCCGGTGCCTGATTATTTCTGGACATATCTTAAGATGCAGAACAATCCGTCAATCCCGTCAGCTTCATGGAACAAGGAGTTTCATGACGGGTTTTGGCATGGTAGCGAGTTTGGGGATGAGTATCGGCAAATTCTCCGTCGTTTGGACGAATTGCTTCGCTCTGGCATGCCTGGAAGTTTTGGCGAAATCGATAATTCATTGGCTCAAATCAAGGCTACGAGTCCACGGGATGTCGAAATCCGCGATTTGTTGGCGATTTTCGTGAAGTACTGCAAGTTGTTGTGTCGCATATATGTTGCGTACAAGTCGGGCGATATGGAAGCGGCGAGTCAGGGTAACGAGGAGCTGGACGGATTCTTCGAGGATCACGACCATGCGTCAGTATTGTCGTCCCACATTGCTCCTTACCCTCCATTATGGACCAAGAATTGGCTTGGAAAGCTTAAGAAACACGGATATTGACTGTGTTCGCGAATGCGGAATGCGGAATGCGGAATTTACAGAAAAAAGCTTACATGGTCTTTGCCTTGCCTCGGAGAGGCAACACTTTTAAGTAACCCCAGGTGAAGCTGTGCGGAGCACAGCGGAACCTGGGGCGTTGCCACCCCTCACAGGACCAGAGCCCCGGAGGGGCGGCACTATCGTAGCGTGACTATGTTTAGGCAAATGAAGACGCTAAAGCCACATCTTTACTTTGGATTCACAGTGTTGGCGCCTGTTCAAGTGTCGCCTTTCCAAGGCTTTGATTTCGAGGGGGATGCCTTGCCCCAGGTTCCGCTTCGCTTCACCTGGGGTTACTCATGATGCCAGCTCTCCGAGCTTAATGCATTGCGCTGGAATGACTTATGGCTTGTGTTTAAGATTCCGTTCGACCCGTCAGCCATAGTGCGAAGGATGATGAATGCTGAATGAATGGTAACAAATCGGGGCGGGATGTGAACATGTCATCATCCCGCCCCGAAGTCAGTTTATACAAGCAATTTATTGCTCTTGCTCTTCCTGTTTTGGCAGGAGTCCCCAATGGAGTTGGTTTGCTTTTTTCTTTCCTCCGAATTCGACGAGTTGGTCTTGGAATTGTTGGAGGAAAGCCAGGAGCGAACTCAGTGCCTGCAGAGATGCGGGCACGACCCAGCTCGGCTTGTTGACTTCGATGATTCTGAGCGCCTCGATGAAGTCGTCCTGGATCTTTTGGCATTCGGTGGCAAAGCTCTTCTTGACCGTTGGATTTTCGGCGAGCGCCTTTTTGGTTTCGACGAGCCACGCAAAAGCGGTTGCCAGAGCCTTGATTCTTGTTGCTTCGCCCCTTAAGCTCTTGAGCGAGCGTGTGGCGAAATCGTCAAGCCCTTCTTGTTCCAGGAGTTCGATGTAGAGATCGTCGGCTTCCTTCGCGGTAGCTGCTGCGAGCTTGAGTTTTTCGACGACGTTTGCGTCTTCAGGTTGTGCTAGGAGTTTGTCGAGTGCTTCTCCTGGGTATTGCCTTGGGAAGTCGCCTCCTCCGACGTAGGTATAGGTGTAGTTGAGGCAGGTCGAGTAGAATGGGGTTGTGGCGGCCTTCAGCAGCAATTCCTGCGCTGACTTGAATTTAGCTGCGCCGTCATTGAATCGCGCGATTGCCCAGCGCTTGAGGATGGCGTCGCGTTTTTCCTTGACTCCTTCCCAGGCGAAACCTGCGAGGAGCGCCTCGTGGTCGAGGTGGGACGGGTCGTGAACGGCGTATGAAACCGCTCCGATGCCGCCTTCCTCGTGGCACATGTTGAGCATCAGTTCGATGTTGGGAATCCTGTAGTCGTAGGTATGCCAATTGTAGTAGCAGGTCATGGGGGAAACCCAGCCTTCAACACCATGCTTTTTACCGACTCGCACGCGGGTCGTGTCGTTCAATTCCTTGTTGCTGTACCACCACCAGTCGATGATCAGCTTGTCCTTCAAGCCTGCCTTTTCCAGGCGCTTGACGAATTTGGCGTCAAATGCATCCATGTGGCGTGTCATTTGGTCATTCCACATGACGACTTTCTGGACTCCTTTCTCGACGAGCATGCCAACGAGCCAGATGACATAGTCCTGGATGTTCTTTTCCTTTGCTTGCTTTGCGCAGGCAGGGCATTGGCACCAAGGGTCGCCGGACTTCTTGGGTTCGTCCGGCCAGGGATGGTCAGGCCAGACTTCATCCATTTGCATGTGGAAATACTCGATTCCCTTCGGGTAGTACCTTTCAATGATGCTGGAATAGAAGCTTTCGATAAACGCCCTGACTTCCGGGGAGGTGATGCAGTATCCGACACCGGTGGGCGTTCCGTCTGCGTTCTTGGCTGACAATTCAGGCATGACCCTGGGGAAATAGGTATTATGTCCAAATGAGTTGACGTAGGGGACGACGGTGACGCCCCTTTCTTGTCCGTAGTTGACGACGTCTGCCAGCATGTTGTTCTGGCTTATGTAGGAGGCGTAGTTGTCCACTTTCCATTCGTCATCTTCGGGGCTGTACCATTCCAGATGATGCGGGGTATAGAGGTCTTCGCGGTCGACGATTGGCACGTTTAGGAATTCGGTTGGTTTGTCGGGCCCTTCGAATCTGCAGCTTCCCCAGCAGCCGTAAAGTCCAATGCCCATGATATTCATCTTCACTGACGAAAGTGTATCGATTGCCTGGTACCAATCGCCCATGGTCATTCGGTCTGGTCCCCATTTGTTTTCGACGAAGATTCCTCTGGACGGGATATCAGGCCAGTCCTTGATGAGGAGGTTGGGCAACTCGGCGCCTGATTGGTTGCGCTTGAAGATGCTGGCCAATGTCTGGGCGGCCCAAACGGTTCCTTCCTGGTATGGAGCGCGAATGAATACCTCGCTTCCGACCACCTTGAATTCGTAGTATTCCTTCTGCGAGGCCTCCGGAACCTTGCTCAAGTCAAATTCAGAAGCGTCTTCGACCCTGGCGTCAACGATGTAACGCTTCTTGTTGGCAACGACCTTGACGCCCGCGTCAGTCAATATCGAGCGAATTGCCTTTCGCTGGAGTGGCAAGACATTACTTGTTACGAGACGAATGTCATTTGACAGTTCGCTCATTCCTTCTAGTGTTACCAAGTTCTTCGGTTGCGGAAACAATTCTGGCAACACGAGCTTGCGACGGACGACCATTGCGTAACCTCCTGATTGATAGCGAATAGCGACGGGGCGAAAACATACAAGCCACTTCCTTGTGTCTCGTTCCCTTCGTGGTTCCGACCACACAATAATCTAACCCATTTAATTCAAAACGCAAATCTAGGGAAGTTACAAAAAATATATAAAGTTGCCAAAAGTGAAATTTATTATCTAAATATTGAATAGTAGAAAACTTAAACTTCCTGTTCGCTAGTTCGTGATATTTCCTTGCCTGCTAGGAACAGAATACCCAGCCCTATCCCAGGAAACGCTTTAAGTACGGACACCCTGGGTGGTCGTACTTAAATGCGTGATAGTCATGCTGGGCTTTTTGGAGGCGTTATGGTGCGTTGTTTTTATTTGGTAATAATTATGGTGGTTCCTTCGGGGGAAGTTATGGCGACGCGGGGGATGGTTAGGATAGCGTCGTTTGGCATGGTGAAAGCTTGGGTTTTTCCGTTGATATCGAGGTTGAGTTTGTCGCCGGGTTTTGGCAGGAATTGCTGTCTTCTTCGCAGGGTGACGTCAACGGTAATCGGATAGACTATTCCAGAGTAGTTGGCCGTGATGGTGATTTGATATTTGTCATTTGTGTCGATGAGGTTTGTCCAATCCATTCCACGATTGATCCATCCTACAAGGTCTCCGTCTTCTGGCGTTCCGTTTCCGTAGTTTTTATTGTCGGACGAGTTTGAGAAAGCCGGGAAGCTCTTGTTGAGTGCGTATTTGAAGATATGCGAGTTCCAGGCTTTGACATCGTCTGGCGCTTGGCTAGTCATTCCGTGGTTTCCGTCGTTCCAGAATACGGCGAAGGCTTGTCGTGCTTTGTTTGCCGCGTCATAGAAACCTGGGTTGTTGTTCCATGGGATCGAGGCATCTTTTCGTCCATTTGTAGCGAAAATTGGCGGTGTATCTGTTTTAGCGTTTGCGATATTGAGTCTTCCGTTCATGTAGTCCAGGACATTTTGTCCATTGGTCATTTTTGCCGTGGTTGTTTTCATGGGGCCGCATGCGCAAGCGAGCCTTGCGGCTGTGAGCGACTTGCTTGTCGAGCATCCCTCCCAGGTGTATTCGTAAACTGGCACCATTGCGTAGAGTGCGGCGAAGCGTTCCGGGAATTGGAGTCCGAATGCTATTGAAGCGGATCCTCCCATTGAGCCTCCTGTGAGATAGTTTCTGTTGGGGTCGGTTCCCAGGTATTCGTTTGCCCAGTCAAGGATTGCCAGGATCCACTTTTGGGTATAGTTGTCAACAACGATTTCGGGTGTATTTGTTGTTTCATTGATGTTTGTGTTGTAGCCGAACCACCATGAGTTGATTGCGTTGCAGTGATCTCTTGAATCGGCGGATTCCTTGACGAACCGGTTGATCCATGTCCGGTCCATCGGCACGATATCAACCACGTCATTTCTGAAATTGACTTTGAAATCGAACGCCAATCCTTCTCGCCATCCTTGTTCCTTGCTTGCGAAGAAGGTGTAGTTTGTGTTTGATACTCCTCCTCCGCCACGACCATGCAAAACGAGTCGGAGCGCCTTTCCCTTTGCGCAATCTTTTTCCGGAGCCGGTTCGCTGCCTGTCCAGACGGGGCTGACCCGTTCTTGCTTGGCGTTGACGGGATTCGTTGTCGCGATGACTTGCTTATCCCATGCGACTGCAAAGAACGCTGTTCCGCTAGTTTGTTCATTGACCGTATGGACATGTAGTCCGGTGTTGGGATCCAGCGGCTTTGCATTGTTTTCGATGATGAATCCAGTAGGTTTATAGTTTGGGTCTGGTTTGTTGGGATTGAATGACCGACTGTCTTTCCACCAATTTCGCGCGCTTCCGGGCAGGATGTCCTTAGCGAGCAACCTTGCATTTGCGATATTGCTGATAGGCTTCTTGTCGTGGTAGATTGCGATGGTTGCGTTTGGCGGCAAGTCCTTTTCGTCCCAGGTAATGAAAACCTGTCCGTTTCGGGCTTGTGCCTGGATGTTGCCGATACCCTGTGCGAGGATCGGCATCGTTGAAAGGATTGATACAAATGCAAGTGCGTGTAGTCTAATCATCGTTTTGGATCCCTTTGGAAAAATCGTTATTGCCTTTAGAATTTAGGTTTGATATTTTTCTTGAAGTGCTTTAGCAGGAGTTTCTTTCTATTTGTGTCTTCTGTTGCCGGCTTGTCGTTATGGATGTTTTCATCATATTCGACAGACCAGTTATGCCATTCTCTGAAGGCGTGATAGGACCAGTCCCACTTGTATTCCTCGAAGATATCGATGAGGTCGGAGAGGTATTGTTCGGCGCCAGGTGCGAATCGGATTGCGGAGAATTCGCCCATATAGATTCTTGCTCCGTACTGTTGTTGGAATTTAAGGATTGGGTTGAGGGCTTTTCGCATAGTATTTTGATCCCAATAAGTTCCGGCGAGCCTGCCTGGATATGTTTTGAAAGGCGTTTTGCCTGTCTTGAGGTCATTCATATTGTTTCCTCCGACTCCCTGGTGGGTGTAGTCGCCCGGTTCGTACATGTGTCCTTGGTAGATGAGGTTTTTGAGGGGGAGCGGCTTCAGGTATTTGAACGCAGGCGCCGAACTCCATGCGTTTGCTGCGATGATGATTGGCTTTTCGGGATCGATTTCACGAATGGCCTTTGCCGCTTGGTATTGGCAGTAGAGGTAGTCGTAGGGCACGACTCCGGATTGCGCTGGTTCGTTGATCAAGTCGTATGCGACGACGATTGGCTCGTCCTTGTAGTGCCTTGCAACGATTTGCCACATTTCGACGAAAGCGTCCAGGTATGCCTTGTCGTAGAACATCCTGAAATGGTTTCCGTCAACGGCGACATTTCCCGCGAGCAGTCCTGCGGTTCCTGCGATTTGGGTGGCCTTGAGTCGTCCGCCGGGTGCCTGATGGAAGTCGAATATCACCTGCAATCCGTCTTCCCGGAGTTGTTTGATATGCACATCAAGGTTTTTGATATGGGTATGGAGCCTTTTCTTGCATAGTTCGATATCGTTGACCTCTTCCTTGGGGATATTGATTTGCCACCTGATGACGTTTGCCCCCCATGAAGCGAGTTCGTGGAGGTCTTCGGCTTTTGCTCCATTGTGCAGTGATGGACTCATTGCTCCACGCATGATCGGAAGGTTTTTGACGGCATCGGAATACTCGCATTTGAAATCATCCGGTAGTTCTACGACATCCGGGAAGAGGTTGACTTCCTTGAAGGATGCATTTTTGAACCAGATTGTTCCCGTTGTTGCCTGGATGCCCAGTTGCAGGTTGCCCGTGGTTGCATCGGAGGGGACTCGTATTGAGAAGCTGACGATTCTCCAATCGGAGTTTCTGGGGACATTGTCGCCTCCTCCTCCAGCCGGGTAGTGTGTCATGCCTTCGGATTTGTATGAGAGCATGAATTTGAATCCGAGCCAACCTCTTGATGCTTTGACTAGGTTTTCATGTTTAGTATGGACGGTCAATTCGATTTCTTTTCCTCTGTAGGTCGTGAGATCGAATGGCATTGATGCGCCGAGCACTCCTGGTGGTATCGATTCATTGGGCTCGAGGTGGACTTTGAGGACGGGTGTATCATCGACCTGCGTCCAGGACGCGAATCTATCCGATCTCCAAGGTTTAGTATCGTCGCAGTTTTTAGGCCAGAGCGAAGTGTCTGCTGTAGCTACGAGTGCGAACATTGCCAGGATTGCGATTGTCGTTCTCACGGTTTCATCTCCTTGGTCGTTATTTATGATTTCTTTGTTTAACAGTCTTGAAGAACTTTGGGAAGTATCGTATAATAAAGGCATTAATGTACAACTATTAAAGTGATATTGCGAAATTCAACCTAATTAAGCTAGAGGAAGTTGCAATGAAAAGGATTTTAGCGTTTACTTTGATTGAGTTGTTGGTTGTGATAGCGATCATTGCCATTTTGGCGGCGATGCTGTTGCCTGCATTGTCGAAGGCCCGCGAGAAGGCTGAGGAAATCAATTGCGTATCCAACTTGCGTCAATTGGGTATGTCGTTGAAGTTGTACGAACAGGACAACAAGAATGTGATGGTTGTTCAGAATGTTGGGGGCTGGAGCGGCGATACCAGTTGGACATGGTGCTGCATGCTGATGCCGTATGTTGGTGATTTGCGGATGTTCGATTGTCCGACGGCTGATTTGCCTTCCTACGAGACGTTGGAGAACGCCGGGAAAATCGTTGATGGGTTCAAGGGGATATTCCTTGCCAGTTCGTATGGTGTGAATGTAGTCCATTACGATGCTGGCGCCCCGAACTATCCCTGTGGGAAGAAGGCTTCCGCAGTTAAGAGACCGTCGCGATTGCTGGTAATCGGCGAACATGGAAGCCATGAATTTGCTGCCGGTGCAAACGATGGCAATGGCTCCAATGAAACAGGAATGTACCGGACAAGCGCTCACTCAAAACGACACTCGGGACGAAGCAACTACGCGGCTTACGATGGACACGTGGAAGGTTTAACCCCACTTGGAACCGTGTGCAAAACCAGCGAATGCTGGTGGTGCGTTGAAGGACAACATTGATCCTGACAAGACCGAAACCCCATGGGGCGACAAAATCGTAGCATGGGATATGTTGCGGCAAAAGAAGACGCTTAAGCCAACGCCTTTCTTTCCGAGATCCCAAAAGAACGCCATAGCAATCATTGGCGCATGGAATCAACTGCTTGTTTTAGGTTTAACCCTCCAGGTTATAGTTCCTGATTCCTCCAACCTGCTCCGCTACCTGCCTCGACTTCTTCCACTTCCTCGCACGCATTACATTCAAGGGGCGGAGGCCCCCTTACGGTTGGGTGGGCTAAAGCCTTATTTGCCTCACTAAAAAATCGTGTTTTTTTGGAAAATTTCAAGCAAGAATCATGCACAATCATTGACAATCATTGTCACCTGAATCCGTGAAGTAAAAAATGCATCGTCGCTTTTGCGGATTCAGGAACCCTGATTTTGAAAAAAACGACGATTTTTTCAACCGGCCTGCATTGGCGGTCAGGTCTTGTTGCTTTGATGCGGCTTCTATGGACTCATTTTTGCCTCTTTCCGGTGTTTTTTGCGCGAAGAACACATGGCATGGGCGCAAGCGTCCCTTTCGTGCCGCCTCGCGGCGCTACCGGCTGGAATGGCTGTTGGCGTCCCCAGTTCAACATCGTGC
>JAGVUR010000086.1 GCA_019136135.1 Verrucomicrobiota bacterium | reverse complement strand
TGGTGCAGTGTCGTCGCCTCGAAGCGGGTTCAGAAACATGATCATCAGAAAGGCAACTCGACATAGGAAGAACATGAAATTTCCATGGACTCGCAGGAAACGCGTCTGTTGCTTAGGCATCATGTGCTTACCGCTCCCCTTTGTTATAGGCTTGGCGCTATTGATAAATAACACTTTAATGTGGGTTGGAGCCTTCCGCCTGAATAGTCAAAAAACTAACAAGAAAAATTTAATTTTAAATTCAGGGCTTGCAAGCGGCAAAAGTCTGATGGGGCAAGAAAAATTTTCTGTCAATTTCAGGGCATCGCCTTGGGCAAGTAAGTCATGCCCTATCATGGCTGATTCCCTTGTCTGGACTCGGCAATGCCACGAAAAAATCGAAAAACGGCAAGGACTAGGGAGCCAGCCGACGTACAAGGCGGAAGCCAAGCTGGGTGTACCGGGACGACGTTCCTCCCATGCCACGCATCGCCGAACAGCAGTTGAATGCGTGGACGTCCCAGCCGCCAAGACGGGCGATGCGGCGGGACAGGCTGGGGTTGGCCAGACCTCGCGAGTCGGTCTGAGGTAAACTGCCCAAAACCCATTGCATCCACTCTAGGCACAACTCTACTGCGCTGCCGAGAATGTCATACAGCCCAACTGGTTCGGCAGATAGCTTCCGGCCTTGGCAGTTCCACTTGATGTATCACAATCTTCTATATAACCCTCGGCGCCATTATACAGGTACCTCCCAACCTCGTCCATATTCTGACATTTCTTTGTATCGGTCAAATTCTTCCCCGAATTCAAGGCTGTCGTGGTTTTCGCCATGCAGGCATATTCCCACTGCGTCTCGGTAGGCAGATCCAAGGTCAAAACATTGATTTTGCCGCGATGTTTACATGGCTAGGATTTTGTCAATGTCCTCGCAGATGTTCCTGCATTTGTCGAATTTGGTTTCTCCGACTCCTTGGAGTTCTGCTGTAAGGACATCGTCGTATCCGACTTCTCTGATGGCGTCGATCACTGCTTTCCAGTCGATGTTTCCCGAGAGCAGGTCCGGCGTTGCCCCGACAGGTTTGGTCGCGTATCCTTTGACGTGGATTTTCTTGATTCTCTTTCCAAGCGAGAGAATCCAATGTTGCGGGAAACCGTAGGGGACGATGTTTCCGACGTCGAAGTAGGCTACGAGCCACGGGGACTTGAATTCGTCGATGTACTTGACCATTTCAGGTGGGCTGAGCAGGAATTTGTTTCCGACGTTTTCGACTGCAAGGTAGATTTTCGCCGCTTCGAATTCCGGGAGTATTTTTCTGATTTCCGCCTGGGATCTGGGCCATGCGTCTTCGTATCTGACTTCTGGATTGACGACGGCAGGCACGAGCAGGACTGTATCGGCATTGACTGCGAGTGCTGTTTCGAGGGATTGCCTGATGCAAGCGAGTCCCTTTTCCCTAACTTCCGGGTCTGGCGATGAGCTTGGGTAGCTCCAGTGGTCTGAATTCATGACGGACGGGATTCTGATTTTCGCCTTGTCGGCCGCTTCTTTGAATCGTTTTCGTTCTTCAGGGGTTCTGAGCGTTGGGATTTCGACGCAATCGAATCCGATTTCGCTGGCGGCGGCGAATTTTTCCTCTGGTGTTTCACCTGGAAGGATGCTGTAGTAGATTCCTTTTTGCATGGTGTGTTCTCCTGGCTCAGGGTTCGTCGATATTGAATTCGAACTGGTTGATCGGGTCTGTATTCCACGCGAGGTGTCTTGTACTCGGGCTACTTGCAAAGAATGGGGAGAATGTTCTCGCCTTGACGGTTTTCTTGTCAGGTTGGAATTCCAGCAATCTGAGCCATCCGTCGCCTCCGTTTCCTCCAAATCCTCCTCCGAGCGCCTGGGTATCAAAGAGCATTTGGCTGACGACCTTTCCTGCCTGGTTTTTGTCCTTTGCGAATCCGACGCATCCCCTCCAGTTGTCTGCCGCGCTGATATGGCCGCAGATGACGAGCCTGATATTGTCTGCTGGGAAGACGAGTTTTTCCCAGATTGCCTGTCCAGCGTTACCGCCTTGCTTGTTGAGCGTATAACCTTCGCCCCTGATCCTGGCGTTTTTACCATTGTGCGAAGACATGTACGAGTGCGTGAGCAAGATGCCGAAATGGTCTTTGTATTGCGGACGTTGTGCGACCTCCTTCGCCCACTCGAGGTTCTGGTCGGTTGGCGCGAACGTTAGTGCGATGATGAGCAGGTTCCAACCATTTGGGGTTTTGAATTCATATGCTGAGTTTTCGAGTGTTTTTTTGCCGAAGGAGTTTTCGCCGCATTCGACCAGATGGTTGATTGATGGGTTTCGTTCAACTGGGAAGAAGTCGTTGAACCTAGAATTTCTGTTTTCGGCGGAATGGATTCCCAAGTCGTGGTTTCCTTGTACGAGGATGTATGGCACGGCTCCATCCAGGACACCGAAGCTCTGGGAAACTGCTTTCCACATTCCCTCGCTGTTGACGGGGCGTGGATCCTTGTATGAATCGACCGCATTTTTCTCGACGATGTCGCCGACTTGAAGCACGTTCTGGATTTTCAGGGTGTTTCTATTTTCGTAGATCCAGCTTGTCATCATGGTGAGGATGCCGTGGTTCCAGCGGAAGTAGGTATACATTTGAGTATCCGGGACGACGACCATCGTCCAGGCATTTGGATCTGTCAGCCTAGGTGGCTGGTATTGTGGTTTTTGATCGGCAGGTTTCTGTTGCGTCCAGGCCGTGGCAGTGACGAGGAGAATGAAGAGAAGGGCGAGCTTTTGCTTGAATGATTTCATTTGAGCCTCCAATAGTTTCTGAATTTTAAACTCTGGGTGAAATCATAAGATGGCTTGCCAAACAGGAAAATCAAGGAATTCGAGGTAGATAAAGCTGAAAAGCAACAGGCGTCACGGCCCCAAATATTGATGGACGAAAGATTTATGGGCGAAAGTTTTTTGCCCCTATAGGCGAGGATTGGAAGAATTGGGGCTGGGACTGGGACCTATGAGACAAATGACACGAATGAGGCCTATGGGACTGTGACATGGGACTGTGACTATGGGACGTTATCGTTGGGTTTTGTGAGGCCTTTTTGCGAAAAACAACCCCGAAACCAAGGCAAAAAATCATCAGTTTCGTACTTAAAATGCATGTGACATGCCTTTTCGTGGCGGGGTTGGCGGATTTGGGGGGCGGACAGGTCGGACGGGTCGGACAGGTCGGACGGGTCGGACAGGTCGGGCAGGTCGGACAGGTCGGACAGGTCGGACAGGTCGGACGGGTCGGACAGGTCGGACGGGTCGGACAGGTCGGACGGGTCGGACGGGTCGGACGGGTCGGACAGGTCGGACAGGTCGGACAGGTCGGACAGGTCGGACAGGTCATTCAGCATTCAGCATTCATGTGACTAGCACCTGGGGTGCTCGTACTTGAGCCAATCCATCAATCGATGCGGATGATGTGGGAATTTTGACGCAATGGGTAGAAATTCAAGGAAGGATAGCATGCCCATTTTTTAGGCATGCTTGTTCAAGTCATCCTTCGCCGTTTTTTCCTGTGCGTTGCGCAGGGCAAGCCAACAGCCCATGTAGGCATGGTCGCGGGCAGTGTTGTCGTGGACAGCAGCCTTGAAGTTGTCGTAATCGATTGTTTCAGCTTCGGCCTTGACAATATTAGCCCAGGTTTCACGAGGGAAATCCATGCGATAGGCATAGTCATGGCCGGGGGTATGCTTGACAGCCGTCGTCACGCCGTGGGCTTGGCATAGTCTTTCAAGATCGCCGGCGAAACGGGCGCGGACATGAATCAGTTCAGGCTGACTATTGTGTTGAACGGCTGAGAAAAAACCAGATTTGCAGAAAAGCCACATTTGATTGAACTCCTTTAAGGATGGTGCGAGAAATAAATCGCTTTGTTGCCTACTCAAGTATCAGCCGACCCTTGCCGCTTAGCCTGACAATCAGCGTCTGGTGCTTTTTCGACCATTGGCCGGTCACTGGCTGCCCTTGCCAGCTTAGCGTTTCGGGTGCCTTGCTCAGGCCGGAGATCACGACCTCGCTTGGTCCTTCCGGCCATAGCGCCAGATCGAGCTCGCGACGACCGTTGGTATCCTTCCAGTTGCTGATGTCGCCTAGAGCGTGCACAACGATGCCGGGGGTGACGGCCTTGACGCCGAATATCGGGACCTTTCCGAAAGCCTGGGGCAAGCCATGCTGGACTGTGCCGGGGTTGATGGCAGGACCTTCACTCAGCTGTCTGTCGAGGATGAAGTAGTCAGGCAACAAGCCCTGGAGCGTATTGTCGCTCAATGGGTGGGTCATTTGCAGGCCTGCAATGGTGATGCCATCGGCCAGCTTATGCCAGAATTTCTGCTTTTCGGGATTGGGGAGCTCGGTCAGATACTGGAGCAGCTCATTGCGATAGACAAGGCCACACCATTGTACCGGCAAGCCAATCCAGAAAGGCGCTCTCCAGCTGGTGGCGCCTAGGACTGCGATCGTACCGTAACGCCCGACAGGACCGTGTTGCAGGACTGGATCAATCAGATAGACAAAGGGCACGCCAGTCAAAGCCCAGTACTCGGCCTCGTCGAGGTACTTTTCATCGCCACTGATGCGGTAGGCCGCCACGCAGAGCTTGAGCATGTAGGCGGAGCCAAGGATGTCCGGTGTGTGCAGGGCGATTTCCCAGGTCTGCGCACCCCGTGGCGCGTCGTGTCGGTACAGGTCGAGAACGCGGTCGATAGTAGCGAGGAAGTCTGCCCGGTACGCCGGATTGCCGGCGGCCTGCGCGTAGTGGGCGGAAATTGCGAGACGAGTCGCGGTGAGTCCATTGGCATGATCCGTCCAGTGTGTGATGCCGTAGTCGTGTCTGGCGTTGGGATTGGCGACGTAGGGTGAACTGCCGTCTGGGCGCAACCTGTCCAGCGTTGCCCGCGCACCACCGGCGGCACGATCCAGCCAAGGTAGGGATTGGTTGAAGTACATCTGGAAAAACAGCTCCTGGCGACCATGGGATATGGCTGACGAATAACCGATCTTTTCGTATTTGGGCAGGACTTCCGCAAGGCGTTCGCGGATGCGTGTTGCCAAGGCGGTGTCGGTGGTTTCTCTGGCGATCCAAGCGAGGAAGACCAGCGCGTCGGCTGCAGGCTGGGCAGCGAATTTTTCAGGGTTTGCCACCACGGCATGCCGCCATTTTCCGTCGTCATAGGCACTTGAGTCCAGCCAGCCTGCGGCAAGCAGCTTCAGCGCGGCCTGGTAGCCGTCAGCATATGTCGGCACGGGTGGCAGCGGACTTCGTTGCAGGTAGTCTTTGACGGCATCGACGACATTGTGGCCATCGCCGGCGCTGACCAGCATGGACATGCTGTAATCGCGTCCTCCCTCCCAGTGCATGGGCACATAAACGTTGAAGTCATTTTCAAGGCGCCCCTGGCAGACGCCTGGCGACCACAGGGCAAACAGATGGGCGCCGGAGTTATAGGTACGGTCAGGGGTGTCGAAGATTGGGGCAGGCTTGTTTTTTTCATCCCAGATCAGGGAAAGCCATTGCTTGTCCTGGAAAATGGTCATCAGTGGAAAGCATATCTTGTGGTTGGATACCAGCCGGCGGATGGCGTTGGGCCCTTGAATGTCCTTGGTGTCCGACGATGGTTCATCCATCAGGTACTCGACACCGGCAAAGAGCGCCTGGTCTTTGGCGCTGCCGTAGGAACCCAATCCGGGGAAAAGTGTCAACCATGGCACATTGACAATGTCGGCTTCGGAAGAAAGCCTGATGCTGGTATCGATTGCGATTGCATTTCCGTGCTGAGCCTGCTGGAAGGTTCGGCTGATGTGCCAGGTACGACCGTCGGTGTCCTGATGCCTAGCCTCGCTGCGCAACGAAGTCTCCTTGCGTTCCCAGCTTAGCTTGAGGTCACTGAGCGCAATGGTTACCGGTTGTCCAGCTGCGTTGAGTGCGACGATGGCATCATTGGTGTGGCCACTGGCCAGCCTGCGTCCCATGCGTTCCAGAATGAAGTCGCCCCATCGCTGGGGATGGTGGCGCAGGATCAGGTCGCCTGCCGTTAGGGTTTGGGTCAACTGCTCCGCCTTTGGTGTTTCGGGCTTGTCGAAGCGGGTGTTGAAGAGGGGGATCAAGGGCGTGACTTTAATGCTGGCGAGGGTGAATTCGCCTTCGAAATGCGCCGGGTCAATGCGCAGGCGGTCGCCGGGTTTCAAGCGTGGGATCAGCACGCTGCTGCTTTGCCAGGTGCCGTTGCCGCTGGCGGCAATGCGCACGCTGTCGCCGGCGACAAAAGTCGGGCCATAGAAAACCTCAATGGTATTAGATCCACGATTGGCAAAGGTGAGTTCGAGCTTGAGTCGGTCGTATTCGCCTTCGGGAAACGCATTGCAAGGCGGTCCCTCGATCCAGGGGTCTTCGCGTCCGCTACAGACGACGTGCAATCCTTCTGGGCGAGGCGTGACCGATTCAACTTGACGATTGCCCAGCCACCCATGGGACTGCGAGTTGCGAAAGTCATAGAGCGTGATTGTCTGTGCCGTGAGTACCGATGCGACCAACAACGATACGATGAACATCCCGAAAGTAGATCTGTACTTCATGCTGGATTTCCTTGTGTTTAGTTGAAAATTACTGTTTTTTATATTTATGTAATTTGAGACTTATTAACTCGCTATGCAAGTTCGGCAGATTACTCTTGGCCGAGTTTGACGACATTGTCGCTCTGTGTTACGTCTTCGGTGTTTCTAAGGAAGATGCCTCGCCAGGGATCCGACTTGAAGATAGTGAGCTTGTTGCCTGTTATCGTCAGCCCTTTGCAGCCTGAGACGACGATTCCCTGCTCGGATTCGTAGATGACGTTATTGATCAGTGCGATATTGCGGTGTGAGTTTGGCGGCAGGTTCGATTTGTTTCCCGAAGTGCCTGCGATTGTGATTGCCGCTCCTCCATTGTTTCTGAGCCTGTTGTTGGAGATGAGCAGGTCTCGCGAGCAACCGCCTTCCATCCATTGGTATTCCATGGATATTTGCATTCCCGAACTGTTGCAGCCTTCAATAAAGTTGTTCTCGATCACTCCGTTTGACGCCTTGATGAGCAACCCGCGTGCGCGTGAGCGTCCGAAGACGCAATCCTTGATCAGGAATCCATTGCCCTGATGGTTGTTGGAGATGATGACGCTGCCCTTGGAGAAGTCCACGTCGCGGTCGATGGTGAGCTTGTACGCCTTTTTGCAGGAGCCAGCCAGGCCAGGCCAGAATCCGAGCGAGTCGAGGTACTTTCGGTCTTCGGGGGTGACGTCGCCATCGGGTTCGATGGCCGTGACGGTGACGTCGTCGGGGCATTCGCCTTCGTAGGTCATGACCTGTGCCGTGTCGCCTGGCGAGAAGTTGAGTCCCAGCCAGTTGACGAGGATGCGGAGTTCCCGGCCTTTTGCCTCGGTGATGATACTGTACATGCCAGAGATGTTGACGCAGTCGTCAGAGTGGTATTGTGCGACGCATCCGATCAGTTGCGGGCCGACGATTGACCCACGGTGCATGAAAGCGTCGTGGTTCCCGCTTCTCAGCCTCTTGAGTCCGCGCTTTTGCAGGTCGATTTCCGGTGGTCTTCTGATAACTTTGCAGCGGAGGTAGGTATTTTTGTTTCCGCACTTTTCGTAGAAGGCCGCCTGGTGGGGTGTGCTGTAGATCGTGATGTCTTCGAATCGGATAGCTTCGCAGTCGATGGCTGAGATTGCTCCTGCCGACGTCTTGTTCTTGGTATCCTTGACGCTCCAGACTGCGATGTCGCCCAGGTTTCCACGTCGGTCTATTCCTCCTGTTATCCTGTAAGTATCCTTTCCTGTTCTTGCGATATTGATATTGTCTCTGAACCGCATTGGGTTGTGGAGTTCGAGGGTATCCTTGTGGTAAACCTGGATTGGCCAGCAGTCTCCGGTGCTGGGTATGTCCTCCATGGGATACCCTTCGATCACCTTGACGTCCCAGTTCTTGTCTGCGTCGATATTGGTGATGACGGCCTGTGTGAAAGGGAGTGTTTCATAGTCGATGGCCAGCCCCTTGATCGTGACTCGCTTGCATTGGTTCAGGTGGATCATCTTGGTTCGGATTTTGCCGATGAATTCCACTCCCGAGAGGTCGATTTCAACATCTTCGACGTTGTCGAGTCTGAGGTAGATGACGTCTTTTGGAGTCAATGTGTATGTGCCTTTTGGGACGACTATTTTCTTGTTTCCCTCAGCCAGTTTGGTGTGGATATGCTCGATGGGATTGAAGGCGATTGCTGTCGAGGTCAGCAATGCCAAGGCGGCGATGGATAGAATGCGTTGAAACATAATAAATTATGGTGTAATAGGGTTTTGGTTGCAATGATAGTTCGCATGGGAGTGGCCGGCAAGGCATCTGCCCTAGACAAAGCATAGTTTCATATTGCCTTTTTTCCAATTTACTTGAGGAAATCACAACAGATACCGTCCTCGTTTTTCCAATGCAAAAAACATCGATTCCGTACTCAAAGTGCATGTGACATGCCCTTTAAGTTCGGTTCTTGGGAATTCTGCAACTTTCCATAAAAGCAGTGATGAACGGATGAAAAGACGTACTGATTTATTGGCAAATCACGAATCAGGCACTAATTTCAGGGCAGTGAAAGAGTCTTAATAATAGCTTGTCCTCGATCGATTATCGACCATGAAAATCCCTGTCAGATTCGCCGTCATCATGCAACCTCGTTTTCTTTATTTCGGGGGAGTTCCATGACTTGGCGAAGCGTCATTCTTGGGCTGCTGGGCGCCACGCTGATCAGCGGTTTGTGCTACTTCAACGACTGGGTCTTGCACCAGACTTTCCTAGTCGGGAACGCGATGCCGCCTTCGATTTACGGTACGCTGATCATCGTCACTTGCCTGGTCAATCCCCTATTGCAGAAGTGGCGGCTTCGCGGTTCGGAGCTAGCGGTCATCATGGCGATCACACTGGCGGCGGCATCCATACCTGGTGGTGGGCTGGTCAGGTCGATGGTGCCGGCGTTGCTCATACCACACCATGTCCAGAAGACCAACCCCGGGTGGCGCGCCGCAGACATCGTCGGGCAAATCCCGAAGCATATGATGGCAGATCCCAGCGTTGACGAGGAGACGGTCATCCATGGCTTTGTGCAAGGGCTTGGCAAGGGGGCGGATCACATTTCACCTGCCCGCGTCCCTTGGCGTGGCTGGACGAGGACGCTTGCGTACTGGGGCACGCTGGTGATAGCGCTTTGGACGGCGCTACTGGGGATTGGATTGGTCATTCATCGGCAATGGGTTTCCCACGAGCATCTTCCGTATCCCATCGCAAGATTCACGATGGCATTGTTTCCGGATCGGAAGTCGAACGTGCCGTCGATCTTCCAGAACAAGCTATTTTGGCTTGGCGCGGCTCTCATCTTGGCATTGCACCTCAACAACTTTGCCCACGCATGGTTTCCTGACGTCGTCATTCCGGTCACTCGGCGGCTTGACTTCAGGGCATTCACGCGAACTTTTCCGATGCTCAGGAGCGGTGGTGGCGGCGAGATGTTCAATCCGTTCATCTACAACATCGTCATTGCGATTGTCTATTTCATTCCGAGCGATGCGTCGTTTTCGCTTGGGATCGGCCCCTACGTTTGGTGCGTGCTTGCCGGAATACTGGCGAAATATGGCTTCAAGCTGGACGCTCCGATTGAAGGCACCGGCTACTTCGCCCTCAATCCCAGGGCATTCATCCTCTTCGGTTCGCATATGGCCATTCTGGCGACCATCCTCTACACGGGGCGAAACTACTATTTGCAAGTTGCGAAGCGGGCATTCTTCCTCAAGAGTTCACAGGAAATCGAGTCGGACGCCGTCCATGGGTTTCGTCTTTTCGTCGTCTGCTCCATCATTCTTTTCTGTCTTTTGTGGGCTTCTGGAATCGATCCTGTCATTGCGATTCCCTATTTATTCATCACCTATACCATCTTCATCGTATTGACGCGAATCAACGCCGAGACGGGGCAGATCTACCTCAAGGCATACTACTGGCCTTGCGCCATCCTCTGGGGATTCCTGGGTGCCCAGACCCTGGGGCCGCGGCAGTTCTTGATTCTTATGCTTATCTCGACGGTCCTGGTCATCGATCCCCGCGAGGCCATTCTTCCGTTTTTCGCCAATTCGCTCAAGGTTTTGGATGCGACCAAGGTCAAATTGGGACGAATGACATTCTGGTGCGCCTTGGCCATCGTCCTTGCGTTGTGCATTTCGCTGCCGGCAACCCTTTGGATCAAGTACGATATCGGCAATGCTACAAACGACCATTGGGCGACAGTCGTCGCGCCTCCGGTAGCCTTCAACAACGCTCTCTTGCTTCAGCGAAAAATGACCAGTCAGGGATTGCCCATTCAGGAAACCGGTTCCGTCATCTCCCGGCTTAAGTACCTTGCGCCCAACAAGACCTGCGTAGGCATGGCAGTCATCGGATTTGCACTGGTTGTCGTCACCTCTGCGGCAAGGCTTCGGTTCCCGGGGTTTCCGCTGCATCCGCTAATCTTCGTCACTTGGGCGGCGACGCCGCTTAGGACGATGGGGTTTTCCTACCTGATTGGATGGGCGATCAAGGCTACGATTACCAAATATGGCGGGAGCAAGGCGTACAATAGCTTCAAGCCATTTATGCTTGGTGTCATTGCGGGCGAGATCTTCGGTGCGCTCATTCCATCGATCATTGGTCTTATCTACTTCATCATCACGCGCCAGATGCCCAAGTCCTTCAATGTCATTCCTGGATGAAGACTCGTCGGAAGGGAGTGGTCGATGGCGTTATGAAGTCGCATTTGTCAACAATAAAAAAGGAGCAGGCGATGAACTCAAGGGGATGTGTTTTAGGGATAATGGCAGTCGTATGCTTGGTGGCTGCAAGTATGACTTTTGGCGAAGTCGTCTGCCGCCTGGATGTTCCAGGGGAGAGTGTGTTCAAGCCTAAGATATTCGGAGACAATCGCGGGCATATCATGGAGGCGACAGAAGCTTCGCCATGTGCATTCATGTACACACCACAAGCCACAAGTTGGGCTTATCTGGTTGCGGACTTCAAGGGCGGCGAGCTTGGTGAAGGCGACTATGTCGTCGTCGAGGCTTGGTTGACGACGAGCCGTGGCGAGATGGCATCGATCCTGATCTCCGAAAAGGCGACTGTCGGGGATTATTGTCCAACGTTGACGAACCGGCGGATCAAGCTTGCGGGGCATCAGAAGGCGACGGTTGTGCACAAGGTCAAGGATCCGACTGCGTGGATCTCCGTTGGGGTGGGATTGGACTATGGGGCGACGAATGGGATTCTTCAGGTCGAGAAGATTCGTTGCGTGAAGGCTGCGGGGCCCGTGGAGGACAGCTTCGAGCCGCTTCCAGCGAATGAGTTGCAGTTGCCACAGCTGTTCTTGCGTGGAATCACCGAGTCTTTGACCCGTCTTGATTGCGAGTCGTTTGTGAACGAGGGTGTGTCGATCAAGGGTTTGGACTCTTGGCGCGAGCGTTTGCAGTTGACCTTGCTCAAGTTCGAGGCGTTTAGTGCGTTGATGCCATTTCGTGCGGGGATGTATCCGAGCGGCGGTTCTGGCGAGATAGCGTGCATAGCGCCCCGTGGCGGTCGCGATGAGAAGTTGCTTTTGCTGCGGAACGAATGCCGAAGGGAGCAAACGTTTACCCTTGATGTGCGTGGAGCGCTTCGCTCGGTTGCGACGCTGAGGCGGCTATACAACGTCGATCAGGCTCCTGATTGCCCGCGCCCGCTTGGGTTGGGGGAATTGGTCGAAGCATCGTCGGAATCGACGACCGGCTTCATGCTTGAGTTCAGCACCAAAGGGTTGGAAGCAGGCGAGTACGAAGGTGAAATTGTGTTGACTCCTTGCGACATTTCCCTGCAGGAACGTGTCCTGCCGTGCAAGCTGACGGTTGTTCCTGCGTCTTTGCCCAGGGACATGCCTATTCCAGTGTTTTCCTTTGAGTACAATCATTCGGCGAATCCCGAGACGATGAAATTGATGTTGGATATGCGGATCAACACGTTCGCCGTGGATTTGCATCGCCCGGGCGATTTCAAGAACTTGCACAATTTGGTCAAGACGATGGATTCGTTGGGGGTACGTGATCGCGTGAAGCTGATCTTCGTTGAAAATCACTTTTTGCGGCTCAAGCATTGGCGTGAGGAGGATGCCGTATGGCTTGACCAGCTGGTAGTCGAAATGGAGCGTGCTGGATTCAAGTACGATCAATGGGTGTTGCACATTTACGACGAGGTGTTGCACGAGCAGTTCCATCGTGCTGCGGCAGAAATCAAGAAGCGTTATCCGAAGCTCAGGATCTTTACGGATGCCTTGGGTAGCGATCCTTCGAATGCCAGCGTCGATTTGATGGAGATGATGCGTCCAGTCATTGACTACTGGTGTCCGCACATGCACACGTTCACGAGCTTAAGGAAGACCTTCGAGCCTACGATGAAGTATGCGAGGACAACGGGGCTGCCGATCTTCCTGTACAACTGCGACTCAATGCCAAGGGCGGAGTTGAAGCCGACTAGGATGATTTCCTGGTATGCGTTTTCGGAGAAGCTGGACGGAATCTGCTATTGGTCGCTGATTGTGTCGAGGTTCCGTTTCGAAGGGCGTATGAACTACGGCTTGAGCTACATGATTGACGGCACGATGTTTCCCAGCCGTCGTTGGTACCAGTGGCGCAGTGGCCTGGAGGATTACTTGATCCTGCTTCAGGCGTCGAAGATAAATGAAAAAAAGGCTCGTGCCCTGGCATCCGAGGTGTTGTCCAAGTACGACAAGTCGGATTTGCCGCAGGTCCACGAGCGTGTTCGCCGCGAGTTGCTGGACATGCTGAAGTAAGTTATTGTTCGGCAAGGGCTTTCGACCAGGTTCTTAGCGAGGCGTCACGCGCCCCCATGACCAGGGCGACGTTGAAGGGTTGCTGCTTCAGGAGTTTTGCGGTTTCGTCCCTTGTTTTGGCGATAGCATTGATGCCCTGTTGCTTCAATTCCTCTGCGACTTGGTCCGATGTCGGGGAGAATGATGCCGTTCCGCCGGCGTAGAATACGGGGAGCATCACCAGAAGGTCATCGGGACTCAGGCAGGATTTCAGAGCTTCGACCAGTGCTTTGCGCATAAATCCCAATGGCTTGAAGCCATGTGGCTGGAAAATTGCGGCAATCGGCGAGCCGAATCGGAGCTGCGCTGCCTGGATCGCGGCATTGAGCTTTTCAGGGTTGTGGGCGTAGTCGTTGACCACGACGGTGCCATTGCTGGCTTTGCCGATGATTTCAAAGCGTTGCCTGATTCCCGAAAAAGCAGCTATCGCTTGGGCAAGCTTGTCGTTCGGTGTGTTTGGCGCGACGAGCTTGAGCGTCGCCAGCACTGCACATGCGTTGATGGCGCTGTAGAAGCCGGTTTGCGAGGAGCGGATCGTGCCGAATTGGGCGGTGTCAAACCGGATGCCGTCAGCGCTGGAGCTGAAATTACTTGGCGCAATAGCATTTTCCTGGGGTTGTTCGGCGAATTTCACTACGGTTTTTCCCTGTGTCCCAGCCAAGCCTTTCAGGGTATCTAGGATTGCGATGCCCTTTGAGGTCTGTGCGAGGAAGTCGGCGAATACCTGGCAGAGTTCGTCCTGCCCGTAATGGTCGTTTCCTACGTTGAGAAGCACGGCGTAGTCGGGATGGAATACGGAGAGCGACTTGTCGGATTCATCGACTTCGACGACGATGAAGTCTGGATTTTGGCAGAGTTTTGCATTGCCTGGGAATCCTGGTTTTTCATCGTCGAGCGCATAGCCTCCATTGATCATCAGGACGTTATAGCTGAGCGCCTGCAGTGCCTGCGCGATCCATCCTGTTACGGATGTTTTTCCGCAGGATCCGGCGATTGCGATTTGCGGTGCGTCGATCTTGTCGATCGTCTGCGCGAGTGCCGCTGCCCGATGGATGACCGGGATATCTGGGTTTGCGAGCAGGTCTGGATTGTCTGATTCGACTGCCGTCGAGATAACGATGGCATCTGGCTTTTCGGCGATTGGTCCCGATCCATCCTGTGGGTACAGGATGACTCCCTGTGATTTCAGGTCTTCGTAGAGTTGTTCCTTGCCCTGGTCCTTGAGTCCCCTGTCGCTTCCCGCGACATGATATCCTCTGCTGACGAGGAGTTGCGCCAAGCCGGATACTCCGATTCCCCCGATTCCCACGAGGAAGATTTTTGCCGGCGGCGGTGGAAGAATGCTATTGTCTTTCATGATTTTCGTGCTTTTTGTGTTGGTTTAGCTTTCGAAGAGTTTGGCGACTTCCTTGAGTCGGGCAGGGATGTCGATGTGTTGCGGGCAAGCTTTTACGCATTTCCCGCAATTTTTGCATGCTGATGCTCCTGCTCCTTTTGCGCTGATGGAGTTGTAGTGTGCCTTTTGCGCTTGGAGGTTTTCGAATATGGAGGCCAGGTTGTACTTGTCAAAGCAGAATGGGATATTGACTCCGTGTGGGCATGGCATGCAATACTGGCATTTTGTGCAGGGGACCTTCGTCCTGGATAGCAAGAATTCCCGGGCTTCCTTGAAGGTTTGGATCTCTGCCTCGGAGAATGGTTCGGTGATCGTTGGGTCGCTGGCGGCCTCGATGTTTTCCAGGACCTGGTCCAATGTTGACATTCCTGACAGTACGAGGCTGATATCCGGGTTGCCCCAGAGGAATCGGAAAGCCCATGCGACTGGCGAGCGCTTGATAGGATTCTTGTCCCAGACTGCCTTGAGTGCGGGGATTGGCCTGACCAGGTCGCCGCCGCGGAGCGGCTCCATGATGCTGACCCCGATGCCGCGCTTGGCGGCTTCCGCGATGCCCGCCCGTCCCGCCTGGTAGTCGACTTCCAGGAAGTTGTGCTGGACCTGTGCCAGTTCCCACTTGTCATAGTCGTTGAGGATGTTGATGAATACCGGTGCGGCGTCGTGGAACGAGAATCCGGCGTGCTTGATTCGCCCATCCGCCAGCGCGTCATCGAGGAATTCCCTGACTCCGAGTCCCTTGGCTTTGTCCCAGGCGCCTTGCTGGAGGGAATGGACGAAATGGAAATCGACATGGTCTGTTCTGAGTCGTTTCAGCTGTTCATCGAGGATTCTCTCCAAATCGTCTCTTGAACTGAGTGAATGCGGGAGGATTTTTGTTGTGATGATGACGTTTTCCCGTTTGTACTGGAGCGCTTCGCCGAGTACGACTTCCGACTGTCCTCCGTGGTAGGTGTATGCTGTGTCGAAGTAGTTGACTCCGCCCTTGAGCGCGGCGTCGATCATTTCGAATGTCTTGTCCTTGTCAATGTTTCCGTAGTTGCCATCGACGACAGGGAATCGCATGCAGCCGAAGCCTAGGATTGACGCGTTGATACCGGTATTGCCGATTTCTTTGTAAAGCATTTTTTTCTCCGATTTGGCTACGTGTTGAGAATGAGGTCTTGGTCTGAAAGCTTGTCCCAGCCAGGGAGGTTGAGAATGTGTTCGAGGAGGAAGGCCGCCGCGAATGCATCGTAGAGTGCGTCATGCGGCTCCCGATCCGGGCAGGCGGCCTGGATTTTTTCTGTCAATCCAAGTGTCGGGACGATATCTTCGAGTTTGTAGCTAATGAGTTTCGGGTATGCCTTCCTTGCGATGACGAGTGTATCGATCCAAGGCTGGAAGGTATGCATTGGAAAAGCTTTTGCGAGAAGGGTTCGTTCTGTGGGGACGTTGTGTGCGACGAGCGCTCGGTTGTCAAGCCAAGGTTTCAATTGCGGCCAAAGTTGCAGCAACGTGGGCGCTTCGTCCAATTGCGTTCGGATTGAGGCCCAACGTCCTGGTGAGTAGGGGTTGAACTCGTGGTGGTGCGGAATGTTGAGCAAAAGCGAGAAGCTATGTTCCGGCACGACCTTCCTGCCCGCCATCAGGACGGCGCCGATTTGCCAGGGCAGGTTCCTATTGTCGCGAAAGGCGCCTGTCGTCTCAAAATCCAATACCAGGTATTCCATACTTGTCTAGCCACGAGGAAACCAACATTTTAACCATACCTACTACAATCGTCTGAAAATAATTTTTTTCAAGTTGGGACAATGGAGGAATTGCGATTTTCCCTTGAAGAAGAGAGAGGAGAACATGGAGAATTTTTTCACACTTTCGTACTCAAATAGCATGTGACATGCCCCCTGATGCCTATTTCAGCGAAACTATATTTTTGTTTCGGCGGGCAATTGGGGTGGGGGAACGCGATGAATGGTATTGCCTTGTATCGTGTCTTTCAAGGGCAGGGGGCTATTATCTGTTCGACTGGCAAGCCGATTCTTGGCTGGATGTGCAGTAGCTTTAAAATCGTGGTATCTGTGGATTTTCATACATTGTTGCAATATAGTTTGAAGATGTTTTTTTTGGCATTTTGAATAAGGATATTTGGTTATGGAAATATTGCGTGCCCAATTGGAAATTGAATTGACTGAGGCCGAGGTCTATAGTCGCTTGGCATTGTTGCAGAAGGATGAGGGGAATCGGAGAGTCTTGGAGCGGATTGCTCGTTTCGAGCGTGAACACGCAGCCGTCCTGGAGTCGGTCATAGGCGAGAAGGGCGTGGTGGATCACGGTCGCGCAAGCAGGATTGTTTGGATGGCTCGGTTTTTCGGATTGACGTTTGCGCTGAAGTACATGGAGAGTTTCCAGAAGATCAAGGGGGATGGGTACAAGGCATTGCTTGAGACCCATCCTGAGTTGGCGGAGCTTCCAGAGGATGAGGAACATCTCGAAGCGGAATTGATTGACATGCTTGACGACGAGTGGCTCAACAACATGGGCGCGATCGTTTTGGGCTTGAACGACGCATTGGTCGAGTTGACGGGCGCGTTGGCGGGCTTTACGTTGGCGATCAACGATTCGCAGAAGATCGCTCGGATGGGGCTGATCACGGGGTTGGCTGCGGCTATGTCCATGACGGCTTCGGCATTTTTGTCCGCCCGTGCGGATGCTCAGTCGGGCAAGGTCGATGCCATGGAGCGTCGTGGCGCCTTAAAGACTTCGGCCTACACGGGGGCGGCCTATGTGATAACGGTGCTCTTGTTGGTCGCACCGTACTTTTTGATTCCGAATGTCCTGGTTGCCCTTGGTACGATGATTGCGATCGCGTTGGGAATCATTGCGTTTTTCAATTTCTACTTGAGCGTTGCCCGTGGCACATCGTTCAAGCGCGGCTTTTTGGAAATGGGCGCCATTTCGACGGTTGTGGCATTGATTTCATTCGGCATAGGTTGGTTGCTAAAGTGACAAGGAAGCTTCAATGGAAAAGATTTCGTACTATGGTCGCGAATTGTGTTCGTACAGGAGCTCCTTGCACACCCACTGCAAGACTTCAGATGGCCAGTTTACTGCGGACGAGATCATTGAGAAGTACTCGGCCGAGGGATATGATGTCTTTGCGTTTACGGATCATCGGAAGTCGAATCGCGTTTCCGAGCTTGACGACCGCGGCATGACGTTGATCTCCGGCATGGAGATCCATCCCCAGGGGCCGCGTGGCATCACATGGCATTTTGTTGGCTTGGGTGTTCCCGAGGATTTTACGGAACCCCAGGGTGACGGCCAGGCTTGCATCGACGCCGTCAACGCGTTGGGTGGCGTGATGATTTGCGCCCATCCCTACTGGTGCGGATTCACGTCCACAGAGATCGCGACGTTGAAAGGCCTTGCGGGAATTGAGGTGTTCAATACGTCAACACGCTACATCGGACGCGCATACAACATGCAAGTGTGGGACGAGTTGAACGACGCAGGGATCTTGCATCCGGCGGTTGCAGTTGACGATACCCATGGGAGTCGCGATTTGTTCATGGGATGGACAATGGTGATGACAAATGAACCATTGAGTCAGAAAGCAGTGATCCAGGCGATCAAGGACGGGGATTTCTACGCGACCCAAGGCCCGAAGTTTACACGCTTGAGCTACGAGGGCGGGATTTTCGAGGCTGAGTTCACGCCTTGTACCGAGGTGATCGGCTTGTCCAACTTGAGTTCCGGTCATTTGGGCATGGTTGAAAACATCAATGGACCATCATCCGGGATCCAGGAGGTGACCAGCTGTCGGTTTACACTGAATCGGAATCGTCCGAACAGCTGGTTCCGCCTTCAGGTAAGGGATCGCAATGGGCGGTTTGCATGGACGAATCCGTTTTTCGTGAAATAATCAGGTTGTTTTAGACAGGAGGTGTATCGATGTCATTGAGTCGAAAAGCTGGTGATCGAATCGTTTGCCTAGCTTGCGGGCATCGGTGCGCGCTTGGTGAAGGCGAGCGTGGGCGATGCGGTGTTCGTAAGGTGGTTGGAGGTGAATTGCTTGTTCCCGGGGGAAGTGTTTCGTCCTTGGCGCTTGATCCCTACGAGAAAAAGCCGTTGTTCCACTTCTATCCTGGGCGCAAGGTCTTGAGTTTCGGGGGATTGGGATGCAACTTCTCCTGCGAATTTTGCCAAAACTGGCAGATTTCGCAGGCGGGGAAAGATGAGGCTGCGGGGGGAGTCGAGCACAAGGTAACGGCAGAGGAGCTGGTCAACCTGGCTTCTTCTCGAGGAGCTTGCGGATTGGCGGCGACGTACAACGAGCCAATCGTCAGTGCGGAATGGGTGCACGAAGTCCTGGGACTTGGGCAAGAGGCGGATCAGCCAGGAGTCTTGGTCACCAATGGTTTTGCATCTCAAGAGGCATTGGAGTTGCTGCTTCCTGTGGTTGACGCCGCCAACATCGATCTTAAATGCTTCACGCAGGAAGGTTACAAGTGGCTCGGAGGACGGCTTGGCGTGGTGCAAGACACGATCAGGGCGATGGCGTCGGCAGGCAAGTGGGTCGAGTTGACGACGCTGGTTGTTCCTGGGTTCAATGACAGCGATGCCGAGTTGGCGCAGATTGCTGAATTCATCGCTGGGGTTTCGACGTCGATTCCCTGGCATGTATCTGCATACCATCGTGATTATCGCCATCGCAGCGATGTTGGCAAGACGCCTTCGGAGCGATTGCTTGCCGCGGTTGACGCTGGACGGGCTGCCGGATTGCGGTACGTCTACACGGGGAATTTCGGTGGGTTGACTCGTTGCGAGGACACGCATTGTCCTGGTTGCGGCGCCGTGGTCATCAGTCGCAGCGGATTTTCCCTGGCTTCGTATGAGTTGGGCGATGGCGGCAAGTGTCCGCAATGCGGGCAAATCGTTGACGGGGTTTGGTGAAGTCACATTGGACATGTCGCGATGAAAGACGAGTACACTGTGAATTATGATCAGTCCGGGTTGCTGTTTTGCGTTGGTGACTTGCTTTTGCCTTCTTGCGAGTTGAGTCTGAGCACTCCGAAGATACTGGTCATTCACGGTGGCGGTTGGACGTCAATGGATCGGAGTGCCTTTGCTGGCGTATCCGAGTTTTTCCGTTCCCATGGATTTGTGGTGTTCAACATCGACTATCGTCTGGCAAACATGTCTCCATGGCCGGCGTGCGGTGACGATTGCTTGGAAGCGGCGAGGTTCCTGATTGAGGGAAGCCATCCTGCGCTGGCGCCCTGCGCGGGAAGTCCGATCTTCATTTGCGGTGGTTCCTCAGGAGGTCATTTGGCGCTGATGACCGGGCTTCGATTGCCCCACCAACAGGTCTCCGGCATCATCAGCATATCCGGAATCGCAGATTACGAAGCCGATTATGCAATGAATCCCGGTAGGTACAATGCTCTCTTCGGCGGAAAAGGCATTGACGCGACTGCGTTCCCCCCAGCATGGCTGACCATGTATTCGCCGCCGATGCTGTTGACCCATCAGGTCGATGACAAGGTGGTTCCAATCCAGTCGGCGCTGACCTTTGCAGACAAGGCGCTCGCGCTTGGCGTTGATATGGATACGTACATTTACGACCAAGGTCGTGCCGGTCAAGGTCATGGGATCTGGGTTCCGGGCAGCCAGCCAAGAGTCGCTTATCCCGACCTATTCGATGCGATGCTCCGCTTCGTCAATCGGATCATGGGCAAGCCCGAGGGGCAAGGAAACTTTGAAAACGTATCGCATTTGGGGAAGGCTGCGGACGGATTCAGGGGGGATGTGATTTGTGCCAACGTCGATTCTGCGGAATCGTTGTCGTTGGTTCGCGGATCTCGTGTTCGTCTTGAGGCTCCCTGGTCGCGCTGCGTGTCTTCCACGGGGGAATTGTGCTTGAAGTGGCTTGACGATTTGGTCGAGCGTTGCATTCATCCTTGGTTGTCCTTGGTTTTGGACGTTGTTCCCGGGAGCGAAGATGTTCATGGCTATTGCGGCGAATTGGCAAAGCGTTATGCTGGTCGCTTGGGGAGCTTGGATGTTCAGTTGCCTTCGGATGACTTCGCAGGGGACTTGCAGAAGTTGGCTTCTTCGATGCGTTGCTGCGGATGCAAGGTTGGCGTGAGTCTTGGCAGCATGAGCTACGGTGCTCTGCTTGATGCCTGTTGCCGGCATGACTTGCTGTCGTCTTTGGATTTCGTGGTTTTGGGTGCTGGCGATGAGCTTGGTCGGATTGGTCATTTGCGTCGTTGGCTTGATTCCCATGATGGTTCGGGGGTTGCGATATGGCGTTTGCATTCGGGAGTGGATTCCGGGGTTGAGGATCCTCAAGCTGGGCTTAAGTTGGTACGGAGCGTGGTGAGGAACGTATCGTGCGGCATTGGCGCCTTGTCGATTTCCGGCTTGGAGGATATTTTCCGCGGTTATGCGGTGTCTCCTTCAGGCGAAGAGTTTGAGGCGTTTGGGATAAATTCAGATTTGGTTAAACATGGCTTGAGTTCATTGTCCCGTGTGTTTTGCGATGGGGTTCAAGGGATCGACTTGCATGTTGAACAATCTGGCGGCAATAATGCGACATGTTTTGGTTTTGCCTGTGATGGGAAGCCATTTTTCGTGTATTGGCTTGACGAACCCAGGTTTGTGGAAGATAGTTTGATTGATCTTCGGCTATATGACGAGATTGGCTTATCTCGTCTTGAGGAGTGCGTTTTAGTAGATTTGACGATGGGCGATGTATTTGCTCTTGGTTCCGACAATGAGAGCCACAGTGTCTTGTTCAAGGGATTGCCCTTGGCTCGTCGTCCAATGCTTGTGTGCGATAAGGATTTTTGGGAAAAATGAACTTGAATCCAGGAGGTAACGGATGAGATTCTCGGTATTTGTCTTGGCTTTGTCGTTGGCATCATTCGGCGAACTATTGTCGAATCGCAGTTTTGAGGACGTTGAAGGGGGGCGTTTTTCGGAATGGAACAAGTCTGATTTTAGGACTGGCGGGAAGACCTTGATAGGCGAGGGCGGCGGGCGCACTGGAAATCGCTTTGCAATCTGTCGTTCGGACAAGGATACCGAGCGCAGCGCATGGATACAGCGGAAGCTGTTGCCGGAAGGTGCCATTGCGGTTGAAGTCGGTGGCTGGTATCGGACGAGTCCAGAAGTGAAGGACGAACGCTACAAGGGCGCGAGTCTCAGGGTTCATTGGTTCAATTCAGCCAACGGGGAAATTGCGTTGTCACAGAAATTCTATCCTGTTTCGCCGGTGTGGCGCGAAATCAAGGATGAACTGTTCATTGCTCCTGCAGGTGCGGTTCGCGTGGAGTTGCAGGTGTTCCATTGGTTGACTCCAGGCGAAACCCACTGGGATGACGTCAGCGTAAAGGCGATTGGCAAGGAAGATCTGGGAAACAACCCGGAACGAATCAGGAAAGTTTATGGCATCGACAGGGAACCCGTATTTGGAACCAATCTTCCCTATTCGCCAGAAGATGGCGAGGTCGTGTCGATGAATCCGCCTCCGTTTCGCTGGCTGCCCTGTTCTGGAACCAAAGCCTATCGTCTTCAAATTTGCCGAAAAGCAGATTTTTCCGATTCAAGCTTGATTGAGCGTGTTGATTATCCCTGGTTGGTCGAGGTGCCGGACGAACCGTTGGAGGCAGGGGAGTGGCATTGGCGATATGGAGTTGAGGTTGACTCGCTAGGTTGCCTGTGGAGCAAGACCAGGACGTTCATGGTTCCCGCCGATGCGAAGGTGTGGCCGTTCCCGAAGGCGGATAAGTTTCAAGTTTCAGCCGCCCGTCCCAGGTTGTTCGTCACCCATGAGGGGCTTCCGAAGTTGCGCGAGAGGGCGCTGAATGGCAACCTGAAGGAATCGGCGGAGTCGCTGGTCACCCGTGTGCAAAAATACGCCGGCGAGGAGCTGATCGCAGAACCTGATTTTTTGCCAGCCGACCGCGATTTGCGTAGTCAGGCCTATACCACCATCTTCCGTGCTACGCGACCGCCAATGGACAAGATGCAGCAGGCGGCGCAGGCATACCTGCTCACTGGCGATCCCGTGGCAGGGGCGGAGGCAAAACGCAGGGTCCTGCATTTCTTCGGATGGGATCCAAAGGGTTCGACAAACACGTTCCACAACGACGAACCAGCCATGTGGGTCATGATGCGGGGATGCCGTGCCTACGATTGGACATACGATCTCTATACTCCAGAGGAACGCGCCAAGGTCGAGGCATCGATGACGGAACGGGCACGTGATATTTACAGGATGCTGCGGCGCAAGCCTTTTGACAACAATCCGTACGAGAGCCATGCAGGGCGTCAAATCGGTTTCCTTGGCGAGGCGGCGATAGCCCTCTACCATGAAGTTCCCGAGGAGGCGAAGGAATGGCTGCAGTACATCGTCAGGATCTATTGGGGAGTCTATCCCGCATGGGGCGGCGAAGACGGCGGCTGGAACGAGGGACCGCACTACTGGAATGCCTACATGGATTTCGCGCTCCATTTCGTGCTGGCTTTGCGGGAGGCAACGGGAATCGATATCTCAAGAAAGCCGTTCTTCGCCAATACGGGATACTACATCCTGTACCAATGCCCGCCAAAATCCGTCATTTCCCCCTTTGGCGATGGTTTCCAAGCCGGCGCAATGACATCCCCTTGGCAAGAATACTATTTCGGCGTCCTCCATGACGATCCATACCTGGCTTGGTATGCTGATCAATACAATGTCAAGGGAAGCTCCAATGCCTATTCCATCTTGGCTGTCGTGCTCTCGGGAAAGGAAGTCAAGCCGAAACCGCCGCGAGACATCCCGCAAACCAAGCATTTCCCCTCTGTCGGACTCGTCTGCTCCCATGCTGACCTGGCCGATCGATCCAACGACATCGCCCTGAGCTTCCGATCATCGCCCTACGGCGCAGTCTCGCACGGGCATAACGACCAGAATACGTTCGCAATCGAAGCCTTCGGCGAACCGCTCGCCATACCGACAGGTCACTACAACTACTATGGATCGCCGCACCATGACAAATGGACAAGGTCAACAAAGGCAAAATGCGGAATTACGTTTGATGGCGGAGTGGGGCAAGACCGAGGCTGGAAGGCGCAAGGCAAAATCACACGCTTCTTCCATAACGGGGATTTCGACAGCTTCGCGGGAGATGCGACGGCGGCCTACGGCGGCAAACTTGAACTGGCGCTAAGGGAAATCGTCCATGTCAGGCCTGGGTTGATCGTCATCAGGGACACCTTGAAGACCAAGCAGCCAAAATGCTTCGAATTCTGGCTCCACGCCAAGGACAAGATGGAGGTCGACCAAGAGAAAGGTGTCGTGACCATCCAAAGGCCCAAGGCGACAATGACCGCCGACTTCCTCCTGCCGAGGAAACTCAATTTCAAGCAAACCGATCAATTCGACCCACCCCAAACTTGGCCACCGGACAGGAAGGTTGACGATCATCAGTGGCATCTCCAAGCTTGCGCCTACGCCGATTACGAAACTACGTTCCTCACCGTACTCCAGCCGAGGAAGATTGACGATGCGTCCCCAAAACCCATCCTCAAGCTCCTGGAGAGCGATACGATCCAAGGCGTCGAGGCAACTTATCCTGATGGTTCGCGGACCGTAGTCGCCTTCAAGCGCGACCAAGTCAAGACCGGCGTCTATGGAAAACTTGCCTTTGATACGCAAGTCCAGGCCGTCAGATTCGCCCCGGACGGCTCCATCAAGGCAATCCTGGCGGAAGAATAAAACGCCACTTTTAAACAGAACTGGCAGCCGAACGCAGAAAAAGCAATCTGCGCTCGGCTGCTCTTTTTTGCCCGAAAATCAAAGGAAACCAAACCTGAATTTTTATCGGTTTCGTACTTGAAATGCATGTGACATGCCTTTTGTTGGCGGGGTTGGAGGAAATGGGACTGGGACTGGGACCTATGAGACAAATGAGACGAATGGGACGTATGGGACTGGAGTCTGGGACATGGGACGTTGACATGGGTTTTGTGGAGCTTAAGGTTTGGGGACTGGGACAGGTCGGACGGGTCACGCAGCATCCATAATTCATAAGGAATCAATATGACTTATTATGATTTTATATGCATGAAAAAGAAATAAGATTGAATTGCATTTTGTGGGGTTCATGATACATTAGGCTGGTTATGGAAGGCATTATGGTTACTATTGTCATGTTTGTCGGTAGTGTCAAAATTCCATGAAAAAATGAAAGCCTGAGGCGACTCAGTGCATTGCTCTTTGAAAAACTGAAAAATATCACTCATTGTGATGCGCCCGGTTCTGCCCTGGCCGC
>JAGVUR010000131.1 GCA_019136135.1 Verrucomicrobiota bacterium | reverse complement strand
GAACACGGTTGTGAACGAGGATGGGTATTTGCGCGGGTACAGCACCGATGGATATGGATTGGAGCGTTCCCTTGAGGAGGCGTTCGGGGTGGGGCTTCGTGGCTTGCGGTTGTGTTTTCTGGGCTGCGGTGGTGCGGCTCGTGCGTGTTCGATCTACGCCGCGATGCGCGGGGCAGGGGAGCTTATCCTGGTGAACAGGACGCGAGACCGTGCCGAGGCGTTGTGCGCGGAAGTCATCAAGGCGGGCGGACATGCCCGGGTCGTGGACTATGAGGCGGTCGACGAGTTGTCGGAGCGCCTGAATGGGGTTGATGTCTTGGTTCAGTGCACGTCATTGGGTTTGCGTGTTGACGATCCGTTGCCGTATCCCGTTGAGTTGCTGCCTGCAGGGTTGCTGGTGGTGGACATGATCTATGGCGAGAGCCGGTTCCTTCGGCTGGCTGAATCCCGTGGCCATCGTACGACCGATGGTCGCGGGATGTTGTTGCACCAGGGATGCCGGAGTTTCGAGCTGTGGACGGGGCGGAGTGCGCCGGTTGAGGCGATGCGCTCGGCTTTGTGGGAGGCATTGTCAGCCGGAGGGAAGAAGTAATGGGATACCGGGTGACGATATTGGGCAGCGGCACGTCGTATGGCGTACCTGTAATTGGTTGCGACTGCGCTGTTTGCCAATCGTCTGACTCCCGTGACCGACGCAGGCGCACCGCGGCGTTGATCAGTTCCGGCGAGACTCGTTTGTTGATTGATGTCGGTCCTGATTTTCGTGAGCAGGCCTTGACGTTTGGGATTAGCAAGCTGGATGGCGTGTTGTTGACCCACACACACGCGGATCATTTGCATGGACTGGATGATTTGCGTGCGGTGACGTTGCGTTCTCGGAAGGAGTTGCCGTTTTATGGGAGCGGCGAGAATCTTGAGTTTGTCCGCAAGCACTTTTCGTATATTTTCAAGGACGATGATTTTTCGTTGGGCTGGGGAATTCCTCGGCTGTCCCTTGTCCCTATTGGCGACGAGCCATTTAAAGTGGGCGATATTATGGTCCAGCCTGTCCCGTTGTGCCATGGCCGCTGGAATGCGACGGGGTATCGGGTGGGTTCCTTTGCGTACTTGGCTGATTGCAGTGGGATTCCAGAGTCGTCCTTCCAGCTTCTGGAAGGCGTTGACACCGTCGTCATCGACGCCTTGCATTGGCGGGAGCATCCGACGCATTTGAGCTTCGGGCAGGCGTTGGCGTTGAACGACCGCCTGGGTGCGCGTCGGATGGTGTTGACTCATTTGACCCATGAGATCAGCCATCGGGAAGACAGTGCTAAGTTGCCGTCGTTTGCCGAGTTGGCGTACGACGGTCTTGAGATAGAGTTCAGTTAAAGTGAGAGAGTCGCGATGCGATACAGTTATGAAGACAATGGCGAGCGCAGCTTGATTTTGCGTGGTGTTAAGCGTGTTGTCCTGAAGATTGGGACGCGGTTGCTGATGGACGTGCCGGGCATCTGTGCCCGCGAGCGGGTAGCCCAGTTGGTTAACGAGATTGCGTTGCTGCGTTCATCGGGGATCGATGTGATTGTGGTGACAAGCGGTGCGGTTGGCGCCGGGATGCAATTGCTAGGTACGAAGCGTCGTCCCTCAAGCGTTGCCTTGAAGCAGGCGCTTGCGGCTATCGGTCAATGCGAATTGATGACTTTGTACGAGACGGCGTCCGTCCAACATGGTTTCCATTGTGCGCAATTGCTGTTGACGGCGGCTGACTTGCAGGATCACGGGCGCCATTCCTTCGTGTCCCAATGCCTGACTGCCTTGCTGGGGACCGGAGCACTGCCCGTAATCAATGAAAACGACTCGGTTTGCGTCGATGAAATCAAGGTCGGAGACAACGATACTCTCTCGGCGATGGTATCAAGCCTGGTACGGGCGGATTTGACGATCCTGCTGACGACGATTGACGGGATGCGGGAGCGCGACGAGGAAACTGGCGAGCTGGGGGCACGATTGAGCGTGGTTGACGAGCTGGATCCGGAGTTGCTGGCGATGGCGCAGGGGACGGACGGAAATCGGTTCTCGGTCGGCGGGATGATCACCAAGCTTCGTGCCGCCGAGATGGTCACGCGTTCAGGGGAGGCGCTCCTGATTGCCGATGGTTATGACTTCAAGGTCCTGCGGTCGATTTTCGCAGGTGACGATGTTGGATCCCTGTTCCTGCCATCGCGCAAGGTGCGCATGCATGCCCGCCAACGGTTCCTTGCGTTTTTTGCCCAGCCACGGGGAGACCTGATCGTGGACAAGGGTGCGGCGAAGGCGGTTTTGAATTCCGGGAAGAGCCTGCTGCCTGGCGGAATATTGGGTTTGCGTGGAGTTTTTGAACGCGGGGACGCAGTGCGGATCCTGGATGTGGAGCGTGAGGAAATCGGCAGGGGCTTCGTGAATTTTGGCAATATGGAGCTGTCCTTGATCTGCGGTGCCCAGACCGGAGACCTGGCGAAACTCTTGGGGCACGCCCCGGATGCCGTCGAAGCAGTCCACAGAGACAATCTCGTCGTGTTCAAGTCATTGATGCAAAAATAATCCTGGACACTACAAAAAAAAAATCGCTGATAGTAAAATACATTAGTGCGTGTTACATTAAAAATCTTGAAATATCAGCTAGTTGGTTTTGTGATGAATGGGATTGACTGGCGTATTAAAAGGTCAGATTGCAACAATAAAGGGAGTTTTCAATGTCAGGTCATAACAAGTGGTCGACAATCAAGCACAAGAAAGGTGCTGCGGACGCGAAGCGCGGGAAGATTTTTTCACGCGTCAGCAAGGAAATCATCATGGCTGCGAAGGAAGGCGGTGCCGATCCTGCGTTGAATGCGCGTTTGCGTTCGGCGATTGCGGCTGCGAAGGCTGCGAACATGCCTAACGACAATGTCGACCGAGCGATCAAGAAGGGTGCAGGCGGTGGCGATGGCGCCGTGATGGAAACGTTGAGCTACGAAGGCTATGCGGCAGGCGGTGTCGCAGTGATCGTCAACTGCTTGAGTGACAACAGAAACCGTACGGCGGCGGATATCCGTTCGTTCTTCAACAAGTACAACTGCAGCCTAGGCGCCAGCGGTTCTGTGTCATGGAAATTCCACCGCAAGGCAAAATTCGTGATTGAAGGCGAAGCTGCAGACGAAGAGAAGCTGTTCGAGATTCTGCTTGACGGCGGCGTGGACGTGGAAGATATCAGCGTTGACGAGGATTACGCCGAAATCATCGCTCCGCCAGAAGCCTTTGGCGCTGTGTTGGAAGCGTTGGAAAAAGCCGGTGTCACGGCAACGGAATCCAGCATTGCGTTGATTCCGGAAAATTTGATTGAAGTGACGGATGTGAACGTTGCAAAGTCGGTCCAGAAATTCATTGAGGTCCTGGAAGACTACGACGATGCCCAGGAAGTCTTTACAGACATGGATATCAGCGATGAGGTCGCCGAAGCTTTGGAAGCAGAAGAAGATTGAGTCTCATGGATCGATGATTTGAAGGGAGAAGTCGAGGCTAGTCACTTATGTAGCGCCTTTACAAGGCGCCCAGCATGGGGGTGTTCTACCCCGGGCTTCAGCCTGGGGAGGGAAAGCTACCTGGAGACCATGCCTTGTAAAGGCACTACAATCATAAGGCGTCAATTGCTTTTTTTAGGCTTAATTTTTAAACGATTCCTAAGGTCTCATGGATCGATGATTTGAAGGGAGCGACTTGCCGCAACAGGTGATTGCTCCTTTTTTGTAATAATGACCAAGAGGACAAGGCAATGAAGATCGTCAGTTCGGCGGAGATGCGTTGGCTTGAAGCGGAGGCGATGCAACGGGAGCAAGACGGCGAAATCGGCGGGCGAAGCGGATTTGACATGATGCTGGCGGCGGGGCAGGCTGCGGCCAGCGAGGCGATTTCGTTTGCTGAACTCTTGTCGGATTGCGGCTATGCGGTCAAGCGGGTCGTGGTGCTGGCTGGCAAGGGGAACAACGGCGGCGATGCTTGGGTGGTGGCGGATTCCATCAGCCGATTCGCAAGGTCGAACAACGCCAAGTTCCTGGTCGAACTGTACTCCGTATGCCAGCTGGACGAGTTGAAGGGAGATGCGTTGAGGCACGCGCAAAAGTGCTCCGATGACGTGATCCGGCATTTGGGAGTAGCATCGCTGCCAGAGGACTTCGGGGACGACAACGTGCTGGTGATCGATGGATTGCTGGGAACCGGGGTGTCGGGAAACGTGAGAGGAACGATCCGAGACTGGATTGCGCAAGTCAATAAGCTCAATGTACCGGTGCTTGCACTGGATGTTCCTTCTGGACTTGATGCCGATTCAGGTACAGGAGATTGCGTGATCGAGGCGGATTTGACGGTGACGATGGGATTGCCGAAGACGGGGCTGTTCCGCAACGAAGGTCCTAGAACTTGTGGTCGATTGGTCGTCGGTTCCATTGGGCTTAGCCATGAAATGCTTGCGCTTCCCCAGTCTAGCCTGGAGGGATTTGGGATCGATGAGGCGCGCAAGATGGTGAGACGTCGCCCCGGCGACGGTCACAAGGGGGTCTTTGGCCATTTGCTGTGCGTTTGCGGGAGTTCGCAGTATGGCGGGGCGGCGGAGTTGAGTTGCATTGGGGGGATGCGTTCGGGGGCTGGGCTGGTCACCTTGGCGGTGCCGGAGTCGAGTCCGGCGCGGAGTCCGCTTTCCTCGGTGATATTTAGTCGATTTCCCGATGCTCGTATTGCGGAGTTCCTGCCGTCGTTGTTGTCTGGGAAGCAGGCCTTGGTTTTCGGTTGCGGGATTGGTTCCGGTGTTGATCCTTTGGCATTGGATCTTTTGTTTGGGAGCGGATTGCCGATGGTTCTTGATGCCGATGGGTTGCGGTTGCTCGCCTCGAATCCTGAAGTTTTGCCGATGGATCTTACCTTGCCTTGCGTATTGACTCCGCATCCTGGTGAGTTTCGGGCGTTGCAGTCGGGTTTCGGCTTGGTTTCCAGCGGCGACCGTGTCGCCGATGCGATTGCGATGTCGCACTGGACTGGGTGCGTTGTTTTGTTGAAAGGTCGGTTTTCTGTCGTCGCCGCCCCGGACGAGGATGTTGCAACGGTGAATTTATCTGGCGGTTCATCGTTGAGTACGGCAGGAACTGGCGATGTTCTTGCCGGGCTTGTTGGCGGTCTTCTGGCGCAGGGGATGCCGGCCAAAAATGCCGCCCGGCTAGGAGCCTTCATCCACGGTCTCGCCGGCGATTTGTGGGCTTGTGCCCCGCGAACGATGACGGCGGACGACCTGAATGAACTCCTGCCAAAAGCCTTTTCAAAGGTGAATCCGATGGCGTGAAACGTTTTGGGACTGGGGGCATGGTCATGGGGCTGGGACTGGGTCGGACTGGGTCGGACTGGGTCGGACTGGGTCGGACTGGGTCGGACTGGGTCGGACTGGTCGGACTGGGTCGGACAAATGGGATGTCATGCCTTTTGCAGGGCTAAAAAAGAACTTGCCGCCTTGAACCTATTGTATTTGAAACAAACAGGAGTCATTATGGAAATGAAACAATACGATTTGATCATCATCGGTGGTGGTGCGGCTGGGTTGACGGCGGCACAGTACGGAGCAAGAAGTGGATTAAAAACGATCCTGATCGAGGGTGCCATACCTGGAGGACAGGCTCTTTGGGTTGAATCCCTTGAAAATTATCCCGGTTTAAGTACTCCAATCAGCGGATTTGAGATGGCAGAACGGTTCACAAAACAAGCAGAGGAATTTGGAGCCGAAATTGCCCATGACCAAGTATCTTCCGTTACAAAAGAAAAAAAATCATTTCATGTTCAAACAGAAAGCACCCTTTACGCTGCAGAGGCGTTGATTGTTGCAACAGGCGCCAAGCGCCGATACCTCGGGGTCAAAGGGGAAGAAGAGCTGGGTGGAAAAGGAGTTTCCTACTGTGCCACTTGCGATGGACCCTTTTTTAAAGGAAAACGGATTTTGGTCGTCGGAGGAGGCGATGCCGCTTGCGTTGAAGCGATGTTTTTGTCGAAGCTGAGTGATAACATTGTGATGATTCATCGAAAAGAAACCTTCCGGGCCCAAAAGGCGATTGCGCAACAGGTTCTTGACAATGAGTCGATTCAAGTCCGTTTCAATACCACCCTAGTTGAAATCAAAGGGATCTCAAAAGTGGAATCGGTTCTTTTAAGGAACGGTATCACTGGGGAGATTCAAGAGGAACCGATGGATGCTGTTTTTATATTCATCGGTTCCGAGCCGCAAACTCAGTTGGTCGATCATTTGGTTCAAAAGGATGAGGGGGGATATATTGTAACCAATTCTGAAATGGAATCGTCGTGTCCTGGGCTTTTCGCCGCTGGAGATGTGCGGGCAACTCCTTTTCGTCAGGTAATCGTTGCAGCGTCAGATGGGGCCATTGCGGCTCGTTGTGCATCCATTTACCTTGATAGGCTGAGGGGCACAGAATATAAATGAAGATAAAACAGGCGTTTTCTCTGCTATTGTGCATTCGAATCGTGATTCCGATCCCCGTTGGCAACCTTGCGTGAAATCGTAAAAATGACGATGATTTTTTTACTTCGCGGATTCAGTTTGACCTAAAAAAAGCAGTTGACGCCTTATGATTGTAGTGCCTTTGCAAGGCACGGTCTCCGGGTGGATTCCTCTCCCCAGGCTGAAGCCTGGGGTTAAGCATCGTTTAGCGCTTGTAGCGCAATGCATTATGCAAATCCTTCTGACAGTCCGAACTATCGTCCGTGTCTGGCTCGTGTCCCGTCTGCGTGGATTGCGGACGGTCAGTCCGCACCAAAGACTTTGCGCCGTAGACGCATGACCATGCTTAACCCCGGGCTTCAGCCCGGGGGTAGGATGCCACCATGCCAAGCGCCTTGTAAAGGCGCTACAGAAGACTGACGCACTTCGATTCACCAGCATGGTGAACGGAACGAACATTATAACCATTTGAAAATCAATCAACTAGGAACAAAATCCAGTTTCAACTGCTTTTTTTAGGTTTAAAGATGAATTTCCCGAAAAAAAAGTTTTTTTCGTTCTAAAAAGCTTTTGCATTTGATTTTCTGTATGTATATTGGTAAAATTCTAAATGAGTACTTAACTTTAAAATCTATTTTGCTTTACTATTAAGGAAAGAGATTATGCTGATTTTCAAACGGAAAGCAGGATTATGCCTTGGTATCTGGCTGGTGTTTTTCTGTTGTTTGGGGATTGTGGGGCAGGAAGCCGATGAGGAGATTGTTGCGTCTCCGGTTAAGCCGTTGGGGAAGTACGAGCCCTTGATTCGTGGCGGCGGACAGTACATCGAGATTGCGGGGACGGTGATAGAGTCGCCGTGGATGAAGGATGCCGGGAAAGGAAAGACGGATTTTTGGCGGTACTTCATGCACGGGATGACCGACCATCGTGGATATCCGCTGGTTTGGGAGGCGTTTTTGGGCAATGGACAAGCCGGGGTTCTGGACAAGACAGTCTTGCTGGACAGCGTGGTCAAGAGTTCCGGATTGTCGTCGATATGCTTGCCGGGCAAGAGCAAAGTAGTTTTTGAAAAGCCGTTGTTGAGCATGGCGGATTTGTCCGCAGTTCGTGGAAAGACCTTGCGTTTTTACGTTTGGCTCAAGGGCGAGGACACGGGGCGCGGGGCGGCGCTGTGGGACGGTGCTCCTCAGGTCTCCTTCTATGTCAAGGACGCCAATGATTTTGTTGTTGCGTCGAAGAAGTGCAATTTCCGCACTCGCGGGACATTCCCTTGGCATTGCTACTATATCGAGGTGCCGATCCCCGCCGTTTTGGCGCTGAACGAGGTGTCGTTTGGCGACGAGGCGAAGGCTGGCGAGACGAAGGTCGAGGAAGGTGGCTCAATGGTGGTGGACGATGTCTTTTCGGCGTCGTTTTTGAGCGACTTGGGCAGTCTCGTTGAAAGCGGGATTGACGAAGGAGTGACGCTGCCTTCGGGGGGCGGCGTGTATGTCCGCCTGGAAAATCCCGCATCTGGCAAGGCGTGGTTTTCGACGCTGTCCTGGGAGGTCGTGACGGCAGAGAATACCCCGGTTCGCGAGAAGCGTTGCGATCCGACTACCGGAAGCATGGCGCCAAATCCCGATTACGACGAGCTTCCGATGCATCTCTACTTCGGGCTTTCCAAGGACTACACCTGGAAATTCCTGAAGGGAAACAAGGCTTTTGGGGACTTGACCTACAAGAGCATCATGAAGGATTACGTTTTGAATACTGTCGTCAAGGACTGGAGCCATACGTTGCACGCCTTGCCATACATGGTTCAGATGGTTGGCGCCGGCACGATGCTGGGGCGTGTCCCGCCGATTGAGCTTGGATGGACCGAGGCTTTGGGTGATTTGCTTGAAGGTTTGCAGGATCCCGAGAGCGGCTTGTGGAAGCTTGACGGCCATGGCAGCCTGGAATTGACGCATTTGATTGTGGCGAATTCCTTTAGCGCTCGTCAATGCGACCGTGGAGATGCGGTTGTTCATGAGACTCCTTGGCTCGGAGTTGGGAATCGCGTTGTTCCTCGCGCTGCTGCGATGTGCGACTCGATTTTGGGTGCGCAGTGCCGCGACCGTCGTGGCGGCAAGCATTTGGCTGGTTGGACTCGTTTTGCATTCAAGCCACAATCGGTTGTCAATGGCGTGACTGGAATGGGTTCCTTCGAGATGTGTTCCAGCGCTGCTGCAGTGCAATTGTTGTTGCGTTGCTATCCGTTGGTTGACGGTGGGCGCAAGGCCAGGATACGCGAATCAATGCGTGGCGCATGGACTTATGCGATGCAGACGGTATTCCGTCCCAACGGTCTTTGGTACCAGGGTGATGCGTTGCCGGATTTCCGCGGGCCTGCATTCGGTTTCCAATTCCTGGAAGGGACGCAATGGCTGGAGACCAAGCGCAATGTCGCCGCAGTCGCGAAGCCTGACGTCGAGACCGAGTTGAATAGCCGCGAGGATTTCACGATCAACTGGAAACCTCAAAACGAAGCGTCGCTTCGCGTTTACGCCACCAAGCCAGGGGTGGATCCCTCGACCATAGGGGACAAAGACCTGATCGTTGTCGTCCACAATACCAATGCCAAGAGCCTGGCAACGATGGACGCACTGCTGGCACTGAGGGAAATCTGCCTCTCAGTCGAGAAAAACTGGGGGGCAACGCCAGAAAAATACGGAGCAATCTATGCCGCAGATAAATTGGCGCTCTTCAATAAGCAGGTGAAAATCGCACAAGGGAGTAGGATTGTCATACCGAAGCCAACGGAGCTGGCCAACGAGGAAGGGAAGCTGGTCTATTGGCTGGCGGCGACGTCGCCCTACAGCGATTTGTCGGAATTCGTCAAAGTCAACAGTCCTGCGGAAGAGTCGGAGGAGCAATGAGCGGCTCCAAATGGGGATTTTGGGGGGGCTGGGCATGGTTTTGGTTGGAAAAACGTCCTGAAAAGTCGCATTTTTGAGAAAATGCTATATTTTTCAAGGATATGTTGTGGCATCTTGTGTCGGTTTGCTGGCATGGAAATTGCTACAGTTATTATAGTATAACAATTTAAATTTTAAGGTTAAGCGACCTAGCTGTCATATAGGGGACATAGGCAATGAAGATATGCAGGCAATTTACATTGATTGAGATCTTGCTGGTGGTTGCGATCATGGTGGTGATCATGGGATTTACCGTTCCTGCGTTTTCTCGGATAACTCGCGGGAACGCCGTTGACGTGGCGTCCCGGATGGTCTCGAGCCAGTTGGCGATGGCTCGTGCGGAGGCGGTATCGAAACGTCAATATATTGCCGTAGTTATGCCTGGCGCCAGATTTGCTCCGCCTTCGAGCGATTCGACGAGTTCCTTCCACTTCACGTCATTTCGTTCGGCGATTGTCGAGGAGGCTCCGGGTGGCAGCGGGAAGTTCATCTTCAAGAAGTGGTTTCCCGGGACCGAGTGGACGTTTTTGCCGAATGGCGCTGTGATTGCGGAGGCTGACGAGGATGGCGAGGCGACCAGCATCGGCGCAGGCGATTACATCGAATGCAAGGTAACGATGGAAGCAACGAATCCCGAGGTCGTGAAAGAGCGTGAAGTGAATATCGATTGGCTGGCTGCCGGCAGCGGTCTTCAATTGAATGAATTGGGCAGGGCCCGCGAAGACGGCCTGTCGGTTGTTTACGAGGAGACTGCTGAAGAGATGTGCCCCGGCGGCGACAATACGAATACGGATGGCATACGTTGCATTGTTTTCAAGCCGAATGGGCGTATCGCGGGCGGGTCGAAGTACGTGACGATTGTCGAGGGCGTTGTCCCTGCAACGTCTGCTCCATTCATTTTGACGAACGGGAACATTTTCAACATGCGTTTGATGCGTGTGAACCAGTTTACGGGCAAGGTTGTTTTCATAGAGACTTCGTACGGTGAGGCTCCTTGAGGTGGTTGGTTGGGCAAGTCATTGTGTGTGAACAGGTTCATCGAAGGAGTAGGTTTGAGATGAAAGATCGCAAAATAGGATACAATCTAGTCGAAGTCATCTTGGCATTGGGCGTTTGCGCGATTGGCGTCGTGAGCATCATGGCATTGTTTCCCATTGGCTCCTCGGCGGCCCGCGACGCGTCAATGGAAACATACTCCGCCAATGTCGCGGACGAGATGCTGCAATTCATCAAGTACAGGCTCCATGAAGTCGATCCCAATGATGACCTGATTACGGCTCGAAACAAGGTCAATGCCCGCTGGACGCAGATCATTGGTACGAATGCCTCCCCGGATGCCGCGGATATCAAAACTTATGACGCAAGCACATTCTTGGAAACGGATCCCACGAAATTGGATTCGACAACCGAATGGGAGGTGCCGAGTGGGGGGGACAGCTTGTTTGGCGGGGATTTCGACAGGAACGAAAGCATATTTCAACTGAATGGCAATAGCAGGATCTACCAGCTGATCATCCACCACAACGAGTCAGGGGTCGATTTTGGCGATGTGAACGAGGCTGATTCCACGCAGGATTTTGCGATGAACGTTGATTTTCGCGCGATAGCCTACCTGTGGAAGGAGAAGATTGTGATTGACCAGTCCAGTGCGACGCTGCCCTTGGAGGTCCCCTACGACAATGGCGCCCGTTTGATCATGCGTGTTACGTGGCCTGCCGAGTTGCCGCTTGCGGCCCGGCAGCGTGCCGATTATGTATTGGAAGTGTTTAAGCCGATTGTGCATTGATAAAGGAGGAATCGTGTTCATGTTCAACCAACGGTCAACTCATCGGCTGCATCGCTTCACCATGGTGGAAATCATGGTGACCATGGCGATTATCGTCGTGATGATGGGATTCCTGTTCCACTTCGTGATCGGCGCCCAAAGGATATGGAGCGCGACGTCGAAGGGTTCGGAGATGTTTGAAGAGGCCCAGATCATATTTCAGGTGCTGGAGTCCGACTTGAAGGGGATGGTTTGCGAATTGGCCAAGGACAATCCCTCCGGCGCGTTCCCGGTAGCCATCGACCGTGCGGCTTCCGGCAATCTGCAGCAGCTCTTCTTCATGTCGTCGCAAAGTCCAGCCAATGTGGACAACCTGACGACTGACGAGGAAAAGCTGACTCCCCGCGTCGGAGTGTTTCCAGTGTATTATAAGCTCGTATCGGTAACCGGTAGCGGCAATCCGCCATTCAAGTTGTATCGCGGCGTTTTTGATCGTGCCTTTGGAACGGCAACGGATCCGTTTTTTGCGATTGGAATCGAGAACAAGGCGAATTTGAACGCTGAATTGCAGGCGTATTTGCAGGTTGCGAACAATGAAGGCAGCAAGTCGAAGATCTACGATGTGCTCAGCGAGAACGTCGAGACGTTGAAGGTATCGTTTTACCCGGAGAAGACCGGGACGAATGGTTTTTTGGAGATCGTACCTATTTCAGCGAAGATCGAGTTGAAATTACGCCAGTCTCAAAATGAAGCCGAGCGCAAGGCCGCTGAGCTTAATCCTGAAAAAGAGAAGGATGTTGACAAGCGCGTGTTTTCGAAGATAGTGTTTTTGAACTAAGATGAAGTTACTGGAAAATCATTCAGGCAATCATCCGTCCAATTCGGGGGTGACCATGGAAAAGCATAATAGGATCAATGGTTTTGGCGAGAAGGGTTCCGCGTTGTTGCTGACGCTGGGAATCTTGTCGTTGGTCATGCTGATGGCGATGAGCTTTGCGTTCAGCAGCCGTACGACTCGGCATGTTGCGAAGGTCAACGCTGACTTGACGGCGGCGTCGCTGCATAGCGAGACCGGCGTCGACCGCGCCGTCGGCTTGATGGATTACATGCTGGCCAGGCTTGATGCCATCGGCAATACGATTAACGATCCGACCTTGTCGCTATACCCTGCTCGTCGCAATCTTGCGACGACTCTGGGCGCCGCAGGGGGCGTCAATCCCGTGGAGGCGGCGTTGTATGGCGAGCGTTTCAACTTTAGCGCCCACAAGTTCACCTATCAGCCGGGGGGATCGGGAAACCCCTACGTGACGCAGCACATGTGGGGATACACCAACGAGGCAAGCAATGGCGGAACGCCGCAAAAGGACGATAGCGTCGAACCGGCGTCCACTCCGGCGGAGGACAGGCGTTCCTTCTACTATACCTTGATTCAGGAAGTCCCGGGCTTTGAGGCCATGTACATCAATCAGTGCGTCGATACAAACTCGGCTGGCGATTGGCCCACATTCGAGGGGAGCGACAGGGGAACCAAGACCGAGGCGATTGCCTATTTGCAGGATATCGGCTTCCAGACCATTTGGAGCGGAGGTGAAGTGGTGGGACGCCTGGGATACCTTGTCCTGGAGGAAGGACACAAAATGGACGTCAACCAGCTGCTGACGTTGCGCAAAAGGGCGTCAGGCGGCGATTTGCCTTTGGTGAAGTACAACGGCATCGCCCTGGCAGGCTTGGACGAGCAATGGCTGTCAGCGGAAAACGACTACTACTTCAACATCACAGGGGACTACAATCCGGAAATAAGCTTGACGAACGAGACCGCGACCACCCGCCTGGGCGTCCATGTCCAGGAATTGAACGTGGGCAACGCCTATTATACTCGGCTGTTTGACGGCATTGACGCAAAGATTGGATGGCAATCCTACGACCATCTCTGGAAAGGGATGATTCCGGGGGATGTGCCTAACACCTACACCGCCATTGTCAATGCCAGCGACTACAAGGAAGACCATGCGCTCTTTACGTTCTTTAGCGCCGAGGAGCCGGAGTCCTGGCGCTATACGGATGCTGATACGGAGTACGCAAGATTTGATATTACAGGCTATGAATGGCGCCCTGACAAGGCGGCTACCGCTACAACAAAGTACTATGGAGCCGGAAACAAGCCCTCGGGGGCAACGGATGCCAGCGGATGGAGCAAGGCGTGCACCAGCGGCGCAGACAAGGAGGCCATGGTCAATACCTTGGCGTTTGTGCAAGCCGACGGTACGCCAAAGGCAGATGCTGACATACCGGCGTTTTCTGCCGATCCGGCGGATGCATCCGAGTGCATTCCCGCATTGGCTGACATGGTTGAGGACGCGGATGATCCTAGCGGCAGCGGAAAGCGTTCGGTTGCGCGCCAAGTGGCGGCGAACATGATCGACTATTGCGATGGTGATAATCGGGCGACTCTTGAAGACGGCTATTATCCCGGGGTTCTGACGGCGGCAGAGGATGCCATTGAGCCTCCCAAGTTTTGCGGCAATGAGAAGGTGGCCTATTTCAACGAATTGGGATTGCAGTTTGCCATAACGAGAACTTTTAACTCCCTGACCAACTCCTTTGAGCATCTCGTTACATTGAAGCCAAAGGTTGAGTTGTGCAATATCTTCAATGAAGATGTAAACAAGGGGAATGTCACGGTCAGGATTATCGGCAAGAGCAAGATTCATTCCTGCAGCTTGCCGCCGCCAGCTACCCACAACTGTGGCTACGGACAGGCAGATAAGAGTTTCACCAACAGCAGATTTGATATTGCCCAGTCCGGGACGATTGCCGGAAATACAGTTTATTTTGATGGCGTAGAAGGCATATTCCAGAATATCCTGGAGTTTACGGAGTCGGGTGTTCTAGTGCCTACAGGCATCCCGGGAATTTCTGATTACGTAGCTCCTGAGATTATCGTAGAGTTCCACATTGAGAAGATTGTCCTTGCGATGGAAAGCGATGACGCAAATGAAGCCTATGACATCGGCTATTGGGAAGCCGATGAGTGCGAAGAGGCAAAGCAGAAGTTTGCCATGCGAATCAATTTCCCGGGTTATACGGATCCGCTAGCAAACGGCAACGTCAGCGACGTTTACTACTATGCGAGCTTGGAGGCCAACGATCCACGATGCAACCATCGGACGATAGGCTGGAAATGGAGGAAGCATCCGAATGAGGCCGACGATGGTTTCCATCCTTCAAATGATGACAATGGCGGGGATTTTACGCTGAAGTCTGGCGTCGCAATGGGAAGCAAGGGCACCGAGGATGCCTACCACTTGTTCTCAACCATTGGCGCAAAGAATCTTGCTTTTGTGATTCCTGCCAGTGGGGTCGATGTGGAAAAAGAGGCCGCGGATAGCACCACTGGAGATGTCAATAAAATGTCGACGAATTTCATCCGCAACGCTCCCTTTGAGACGATGTGGGAGTTGGGTGCGATCCATCGTGGCGAGCCCTTCAGGACCATTAACTTGAGCCAGTACACGGATCCTGATTCCACTCACTTTGATGGATCCTACGAGAAGGGTGACGCCCATATCCTCGACCAGGTGAAGATCGGGCCGTTGAAGTACAGCCGTGGTCGATTCAACATCAACAGCGGCAATAAGGACGCCTTGGATTTCCTGGTTTCCAATAAGTTCGGCGAGGATGATACTTATGACAATTATAGCGCTTGGCCCGCCGGCTCTGACTTGGCATTGCCGACATGGGTGACGGACTTGGCCCCCGGCTTCCATCGCGGCAGGTTTGCCAACATGATTGCGGGAACAAGCTATGACGCCTTCGATAACGACCGGCAGATGGAAAGCTTCATCGGACGTACGGCAAATCTGTTGACGACGCGTAGCGAGGCGTATTCGGTCATCGTGGTCTCGCAGGCGTTGAAAGATCTGTTCCTGGAACTTGACACCGTCGCCGCCAGGGAAGCTCAATTCAACGCGCTGAAACACACCTTCATCAATCCGACGGTATACGAAGCGTACAAGGCGGGAGCTGCGGAAACGCATTATTGCGATATTTTGGGCACGAATGTGACCATGGCGAACTTGGTTCGCGATGGCTGGACCGGCGAGACAAGGGTGGTCAAGAAAGTAAAGTTGAACAAGGACTAGTCGAGGTGAAGCAGATGAGCATGATAAAGTTGATACTTGTTGCCATTCTGTCGACCGCGTGCATGGTGTTTTCCCAGAATAAAGTCGACCGGCAGGCGAACCTCAAGGCTGCTGAGGAACAGAAGCAGGCCGCGGCCAAGGCCCAGGCGATGCTCGAGAGCTTGAGGTACGAGAATTTGACTCGGGATCAGCGTCGTCATTACGAGGTCTATTCCCATGTAAGGAAGTTGCGTGCTGAAGGGAAGTATCGTCAGAAGGAATGCTTTGAGCCGATGTATGGTCCGATGGGAGCCTATGCGCAGCAGTTGCATCCATTGGTTCAGAAAGCGGCCCAGAGGCTGCAGCTTCAGGTGGATCGGTTGTTGCAGGAAGGCAAGGACGATTCGGCGAGGCGCGTGTTGCGTCAGCAGGAGTTGTATCGGGAGATGGCGAAGATTTGCGAGGAGATGGTTGCCGCATACAATAGCCGTACGGTAAGCAAGATGGGCGAGAGCATCAAGCAGTACAATGCCCATGCCGAATTGATGTTTAACGAAGGCGCCAAATTGCCCAAGCGCGAATGGCTGACGGAAGACGAGGCGGAGCTGGTCTATCGCATCCAAGAAGCCGGCAAGAAGGCCGCAAGGCAACAACGCATCCAGGAACCGCCGAAGGCAAGACAACAACAGCCGAGAAAGTAGACGTGTTGAAATAAAAGGGACTAGAACATGAAACATCGATATTTTACATTGATGGAATTGTTGGTTACAATTGGTTTGATCGCCATATTGGCAGCCATATCCTTCGGTGGAATGAGGTATGCATCCGCCCGTGCCGACGAGGCAAAGACCCTGGCGACGATGGAGGAATTCATGGTCGCGCTGGAAGCCTTCAAGGAAGACTACGGATACTATCCCGTGGTGGTGCCGAACCCAAGTGCGGATGAAGAAAGCAAGTACAACATCGATTTCTCCAAGGATGATTGGAAATTGTTCAAGAACGAGGCGGCGAAGCCGAACAAGCGCAACAAGGCCTACATGGAAAACATCCCCGCAGGAACGCTGAACGATGCCTACGGTTCGGTAATCCAGTACCGGTACCCCGGAACCAGGAATCCAGCGAAGTACGATGTGTGGTCGAAGGGAATGGACAGGAAGAACGGGTCTGCCAGCGTTGCCAATGACACGCCGGGTTCCGATGGCAGCGATGATATCTGCAGCTGGAAGCAACGTTGATGATCTATAATCTAAGCTAGTGCGGTGCAGGCTGACCGCCTGCAGCCCATACGGACGGTACACGGAGTAAACACGGACGATAGTTCGGACAGACCAGCCGGGTCAGCTGGAATTGCCGGATTTACATAACCCATTGCGCCGTAGGTGCCTGACCATGCTTAACCCCAGGCTTCAGCCTGGGGGTGGGAATCCATCCAAAGTCTGTGCCTTGTAAAGGCACTACAATCAATCTGATTGACCAGGAAAAGTGATTGTGTGCAAGAAAATAAGATTTTAGGCGATAGTAAACTAGTATTTTGATAACAAGAGGAATGGACGATGAAAAAGAAAAATTTCACCTTGGTTGAATTGCTTGTGGTGATTGGCATCATCACGATATTGGCAGGCTTGCTGCTTGGCGCTTTGATTCGCGCGCCAAAGAAGGCGGAGCAGGCGAAGATCATGGCGGAGGTCACGACGCTGACCAATGCAATCCGCCAATTCGAATCCACCTATGGCGTGCTGCCGTTCCCCGCTGGCGAAGTGACGGATGAAGATGCCGTCGACGAGAACGGGAATGCGTTGTCGGCAACCCGGTACAAAAACATGATTATGATGCTTCAGGCGCCCAAGTCGCTGGTCAACGATAGCGCCAGCGATTGGCATAAGGCTGAATTCAGCAAGTACAAGAGGCTGAACAAGCGCGCGGTGGGTTTCCTGGAGTTGCAAGGCAATGCCGCAGGGGAATTCAAGGATCCCAATGATGAGAATTACAATGTCGTATTCGATACGAACTACGATGGCGTCATCACCTTGAACCATCCGATTCCTGGTCTGAAGGGGGATACTTCCGAAAGCGGAAAGTGGAAGTATCACACTCCCGTAATCGTTTGGAGCAAGGGAGCGGATAAGGCCTGCGTGGCGGGAAAGGACTACACGGGAGCAAAACAGAACCAGGACAATGTGTATTCGTGCCCGACAATCTGGACCAAGAACGAAGGGCATCAGATCGACCGTTAATAAATGCCTGGGCAAGAGGAAGATTTTCAGTTCACAACGTCAAGTCATGCTCAATCCTGTCAAATGGCTTTTGTGAGCGCCTATGATGTCGTATCATGGTATTTGATTGGGATTGTTTAGTCAACGACCGCCCGTCGTCGAGAGTTCGGCGACGGGCGATTGGTTTTTACTGAGAGGTTCAAGGTGATGCGAGTAGCGATATTAGGTGCGACAGGTATTATAGGTGGTATGACGTTGGAGGTGTGCCGCATGCTTGGCGCGTCATGTCGCGTTGTTGGCATCAGTTGCGGCAACCAGGTTGGGAAGTTGCGTGATTTGGCCTGCGAGTTCGGTGTCGAGTGGGTGATGTGCGGCGATGGCAGTCGTGGCCATGACGTAGCCTGGGGATCTGGGATTCGTTGCCTTCGTTGCGAGGAGGAGTTGGTTGAAGCTGTCAGCGGGGATGGGATTGACGTATTGGTCTGTGCCGTGTCGGGGACGAGCGGATTCCGTCCTGTGATTGGCGCCTTGCGTGCGGGCAAGCGCGTTGCCTTGGCAAGCAAGGAGATCTTGGTATTGGCTGGCGAGGCGGTGATGTCGGCCGCCCGTGGCGGCGGTGGCGAGTTGCTGCCTGTTGACAGCGAGCATTGCGCGCTGTTCCAGTGCCTCGATGGGCAAAGGCCGGAAGATGTAAGCCGATTGATCCTGACCGCCAGCGGAGGGCCCTTCAGGAACCGTCCAAAGTCTGAATTTAGCTCGATCACGGCAGCCGAGACGCTGGCGCATCCTGTGTGGCGGATGGGGGCGAAGATCACAGTCGATTCTGCGACAATGATGAACAAGGCGCTGGAAGTTATCGAGGCCAAATGGCTGTTCGGGGTCGCTGAAGACCAGATTGACGTGGTGGTGCATCCCCAGGCAATCGTCCATTCAATGGTGGAATTCAAGGACAATGGACTGCTGGCGCAATTGGCATGCCCCGATATGAGGCTCCCAATCCAATACTGCCTGACCTATCCTAAGCGCATCCCGGGATTGTGCCCGAAAATGGATTTCAGCAAACTGCTGAAACTTACATTCGAAGCGCCCGATACCGACAAATTCCCCGCCTTGAGGCTGGCGCATGAGGTGCTTCGGAAAGGCGGAGCGATGGGAGCCGTCTTCAATGCCGCCGACCAGGTCGCTGTCGATCAATTCCTGAAGGGGAAAATAACATTTCCTGAAATCTCCGGACTTGTGGAGGCAACCCTGGAACGATACTCACATTACAAAGACGAGCACTCCTTGGAAGGGGCGTTGCAGGTGCATCAGGAAATCTTGGAGACCTTGCCCCAAGCCTAATTTGGGTGGCGTGAAGGAAGGGGGACCCGGGGTGCTCGTACTCAAGGGATGTCGCCGCTAAAGCGGCGAAACATAGCACATTCCCAGTAGGACGGGGCGGACAGTGAGCTTTTCCCTGCAAAACCTTCCCGAAGCCTTAGCAAAAAGACCTTGCTCAGTCTTTTTTACGCCACTAATATAGCGACAAATATACACAAACGGTCTTTTTGTCATAAGATTAACGAAAAGCTTATTTTATACTTTTCGCACGAAGCCCTCTTGGCAAAAGTAGATATTCATTGACTGGCGAAAGATAGGGATTGATTGTCGGATCCCCATTTTTGAGGTGGCGGGGACTTCCCTTTTTGCAAGGCGAAACCGTAGCAAAAAACCATCGGTTTCATACTCGAAAACCATGTGACATGCATCCTGGATTTGTCTTTTGAAAAATCCAGAAACGCAGTGAATTTAGGTTGCGAAAAAGGTAATAGCAGCCGATGGCGGAACGGGAATTTTGGAGTTCCGTTTCGGGAAACAGACATGCCTTGGAGAGATGTTACAAGTGCATGAAATTTTGAAGAAAATTAATTCAGCCATTAATTACGAAACTAATGTAAAGACAAAAATACAAATAACGTTATTTTGTCACAATGTCAAGATGCACTTAATTATTCTGCTTTTCGCAGGATGCTCCCCTGGTAAAAGTCCAATCGTTGGTAGTCAATGGCTGGCGGAGATGAGGTTTCGATTGTCGGGTTTCCCATTTGCTCGGTAGCGGGGACTTCCCTTTTGCAAGGTGAAACCATAGCAAAAAATCATCGGTTTCGTACTCAGAAGCCATGTGACATACCTCCTAGGTTCGTCTTTTGGAAAAAACCTGCGAAGCGGCGGATTTGCGTCACGGAAAAGGCAATAGCAGCGGAAGGCGGAACATGGTTTTTGGAGTTTCGTTTCGGAAAAAATGCACACCTTGGAGAAATATTACAATTGCATGAAATCTTGAAGGAATTACCTCAATCTATATTTTTATGCAACTAATATTGATATAAATATAAACGAAGAAGCCTTTTTGCCAACGAGCCAAAAAGACGATCAACTCAAAGCTTGTTTTGGTATAAAAATCAGTTAAATTTGAAATTAATTTTCAGTGGAATATAAAAATATTGCCTGTTGCAACTAGTTGAAAACGTGACATATAGATAAAAATATATCAATTCTTTTGTAGGTTGTTGCCAATATGGTTTAAAAGGTAGATATTATAGTTTCTTAACTATGGGAAAAATATTAAAAAAATTTCATTAATAGTCTTGATAAAGTTAAAAAACAATAGTATAATATTAGAAAAATTGTTATTATTGTAAAAAAGAGTCTTGTATAAGGAAAAATAAAAAGGGAAAAAGAGGTAGGGTATGGCAGCGACAAACAGTTATACTTATTACACTATTAATGGAAAAGTAGATAATTTTGGCTACGATAATTCAGGATGGGTTAAACAACCCTCCCCTGCAACTGATCGCCGCGTTTATGAAGATCAGTCCAGCATCAATCTGAAGGTTAATGCAGATGGACTTGCTGGAGGAAGAGCATTATTTTCGAATGCTGATTACTCACCAACGGCGATTCCCGGGTACACTGGAATTGGCGGGTCGGCGATTCGGTTTGGCTGTCACCAGTCAGTCGGCCCTTCGCTATTCGTCCACGATACCGATTTTCTGAACAATAAAGTACACGATGTAAACGGCACAGGCGGCACCGGAACCATTTGCGCAGGGAATGCCAATCGTGCAGAAATTGTGAATTGCACATTTACTGGCAATTATGCCTCTATTAAAGGCAGTGCAATAAGTCTCTGCAATTCGGAAACTAAGGATATTCTGAACGTCTCGCTAATCGAAGACTGCACGTTTACGAATAACACCGGTGGTGGAAGTGCGGTGTTCGTCTCGGATGCGTCGACGGTAACCAATTGCGTGTTCAAGGGGAATCAGGCAACTGTACTAAAAGCAACAGATAAGGTTGGCGCAATCCATTGCGATACGCCTTTGAGTAGCAAGTATGGCATAGGAGATTTTCGTCATTCTACCCTGTTGGTTCAGGGGAGTCGATTTGAAAAGGACACTGATGGCATCTACGTGACGAAAACCCATGCGACTTTCAAAGGGCATAACTACATGGCGGGGAATATCATCGGGGAGAATACCATTTGGGTTGACAAGCACGGGACTAACCATAGTATTGCCTATTCGGTTAAGATTGAAAATGACACCACTAGCCCCGAAACTATAGCAAACTCCAAATTGGAATTTTTAGGCAAGAAAATTTCGGCAAATATCAGCGGTGGAGTGGGAAGTACCATTCAGTTCAAAAACTCAGGCAACTATACCTATGAAAACGGGGTTCAAGAAGGCGACGCAGTCGCCTATTCCCATGAAGTCCAGGTCAACGGTACATTTACCGGCGTGGAAAACATTGTGTTCAACGGTGTCGAGCCGATTAGGTTCGATGGTGGCTTCGCAGGCACTCAGCTGGTCGGAAACGTGAAGAATGCCAAGTCGCTGACCATCGAAAACGATGCGGTAGTACTTGGCGGAACCGATTTGACGCCTCATCAATGGGATCCTCACACGGTGGCGACGGGCATCGTCTTCGAACCCCATGGTTCTACAAACACAGGCAAGTTCACCGACCTGAAGATTGTCGTCGAAGGCATAACCATTGCGGAGAATGGCCAGCCCAAAAATTCATTGTTGAGCATTGTGAATGACAATGACAACGACGGACCCGACTATATCTATAGGTTCAACCATACTACTGGTACCGGTGAGAATGCAGTCACCCGCACCTATGGTCTTCTGCACCATGATACCTATTTGATCCTGACGGAAATCAAAGTCGAAGACCTGTTTGTCAACAGCTGGTATGAGAACATCTACATGGGAGGGCACAACAAGATTAATGAGAATATAATAGGAGGTGTAAACCTATCTGAAAATGCAGATATGATCGGCATCCATGAATTCGCTTACCTTACCATAAACGATGGAACCTTTACATCGAATACAGTCACCCCCTTTACGGGAACGCGCTACAAGAGCATTAACAAGGCATATGATAACCTGGCAGGCACCAACGTGTATGTCACTGGCGGTACCTTCTCAAGCGATCAGTTTGGCTATGGCGCGAATTTGGTTGTCTGCGACGACCAGAGAAGTGGCTTGGAAATAACCAAGAATGTTGAAACCAAGAAAGCTGTTAATGTGTTTTACAGTCCCAATCGCAAGTCCGACTTGCAGTCTGTCAATCCCTCAGCGCCTGGAAACGAAAAGGTGACCAACGGGAAGAGCGTGTTCAAAGATGATATAGAAAAGGAATATTTCCTGTTCGGTGGCGCCGACCTGACGGTTGATTCAGCAGGCCAGGTGCTCGGTACCCACAGTCGAAGCGTCAGTATCTACGCTGGCTTGTCGGGGAAGGGCGTGTTTACTGGCGACAGGATCACGGTAAAAGCATCAGGTGGCTCGATGACACTTCAGAACACTAAGCTAGTGGTCAAGAAGTCGGTTGCCGGCTATGAATCCAGCACTGTTGAAACCAGTCCCGATTGCCAACTCCAGCTTCTGATGGGCGGCAGCTACATTTTGGGTGGCAGCACAGCAGGAGAAGCATATGCAATGACATTGGATCAGGGGTCAACCATTACCATTGATAAAACGGCTGCTGATTTAGCCGTGTCGTTGTATGCGTGTGCGGGATCGCTGGTCGGTAATGGTAACAATGAATTGGCAATGACGCTGACGGGGGCTCCGGAGCTGAAGATTAGTTCCGGCACATACAACTACTTGGTTGCCGGCGGTCACTTGCTGCAAGGGAATGCATCAAGTCTGATCCTCGACGGAGATACATTCTTGACCATTGACGGCGGCAGCTTCACGGGGAATATTTACGGCGGGAACATCTCGAGGTTCGTAAAAGATGCCACGTCAGATCGCCTTAAGATGACTGGCAATACGAATGTCACGATCAAGGTCGACGGAACAACAGTGGACATCACTGGTCGTACTGACGGGGATTACGTTGACGGCAAGTTCGGGAATATCTTCGGCGGCAGCAACGGCAAGGGAACCGTTACGGGTAGTACGAACATCACCTTCCAGGGTGATGGGAACTTAGACGGCTCGAACAGCCTGATCTTCACGGGGGCTATCTCGGGAGACAGTTCAGGCGCAGGATGGTTTCATGAGAACGGAGTGTATGGCCGCTACCATTACTGTACTAAAGGTAGCCGCAATCTCACATTCCAGGATTTTGACGGCAACTTCAATACAAGGCAGGTCGTCTGCATAGATACGATTACGTTCAAGGGCAATACGCGAATGACGTTGACCAATGAGGGTCTGGATCTAGCCGAGATCGAGAATTGGAACTTCGAGTATTCCGCAGGAGCCGCAGACGCAAATCTAGCGACCCTGAATTGTTCGGCAGTGGCCAAAGGGCTAAACGTGCACGGCGACACGCTGGTGGTCAGCGGCAACTTGGGAAGTTGGGTTACTGACAACTCTTGGTGGATGCTCATCGATGCGAAAAATAACGGTCTGACAGGTATTAATAATGGCACTGAATATAATTATAATTTCAACTCCGTGACGCTGTTTGCTGCGACTGCCAACTTCATCGCGTCGGAAGACAAGTGGACAGCTAGCGTCGGTTCTGATGTGCTGACCTTGAAATTTGATCGAACGAACGGTAATCTGGCTTTGGGCAAGAACATCATCTGATTTTGAATTTGGTTGACGTTGATGCCCACTGGGCTTCCTTGGATAAATTTTGCATATTAACATATATCACATTAGACAGGTTAAGAATGAAACTGCAAACAAAAGAGACAACAGGGACAACTCTCGTTGATGCGTCGGACGACTTGTCGCTACCCGATGGTTTTGAGTACGAGCGTCCGATGTTGGAACAGTTCAGGTATTCATCAGTGTTGGGTGACGGCGTGAGTCGTTGTGAAGTCCCCGATGGTGGCGATGACGAGTGCATAGTCGTTAAACCTGGTGGGACGGGTGACCTCTGATACCTGGCGTTGATTATGACGAATGACGTTGAAACCGCAACATCACCGACTTGGCGATGTTGTGGTTTGCGTTTTATGGGGTATTTTAACTTGTCTGCAAGAAGAAATACTGTAAAAAAACAAATTAGCCTTCTGTAGCGCCCCTACGAGGCGCCTGATTGGGGGGGCAGCCCACCCCAGGCTGAAGCCTGGGGTTAAGCATGGTTAGGCGCCTACGGCGCAGAGTCTTATGCCTTCTTGTTCTATTCATACGTTCCATGCCAATCCCTTGGTTTGAGTGGGTATATGCCCATGCAAATATACCTATGTGAAGTCAAGTTGATACCCCAAAACGAATGCGAAGTTGATTGAAGTCTGATGCTGAGAACGCCACTTCAAGCGAGATTGTGCTTTACGTACCGATGCAATTTACGGTGCCCGTTTTGCTACGAGCGATTTGCCCGAACCTCGGGCAGTGGCAAGGAATTGCCTCTGTCGAGTTGGTTGTCTTTATTGGAAGAGCTTCGCAGTCTTGGAGTCTTTAGCGTTGCCTTGATTGGCGGGGAACCCTTGTGCCATCCCTACATGAAGCCTCTATTGGAGGATTTGACTGATGGGCCGATGCGTTTTGGGCTTTACACCAACGGAACGTTGTTGGATGATACCTGGGTAGAACTGTTGCAGGCGACACATCGGTGCTCTCATGTGACGATATCTCTAGATGGTTTCGAGGACTACCATGATGGGATTCGCGGCTCGGGGATGTTTAGGCGTACCCTTGCCGGGATTGAGCGGTTGGTTTCGGTGGGAATCCCTGTGAAGATAGCTGGAGTAGTATCTCATGACAACTATCGTACCATACCGGAGTTTGCTCGTTTCCTGGAGACTTTGCCTATCTGCGAGTATAAGTTTTCGTTGCGTGGCGATGCTGCTTATGGAGAAGACGAGTTGTGTGGGGAATTGAACCTGGAGGAAAAAGTTGAGGTAACCGTTCACGGCCTTCGTTTCTGACCGAACCGCCATCCGTGGGCGGAAACGGCCAGGAGTTGGTTCGAGCCAACTCGAAAACATCACTACTATAGCTGTGGTAGGGTGT
>JAGVUR010000194.1 GCA_019136135.1 Verrucomicrobiota bacterium | reverse complement strand
CCTTTTTTTTCAATGCATTTCACCAACATGGTGAACGGAGCAAACTTCCTAATGCCTTTATAATCAATAGGTTATGAATAAAATCCAGCTTCAACTGCTTTTTTTAGGATAATTATTCCTCTTCGTCTTCAGCGGCGTCCGGGTCGAGGAATCGTTCGTCGATTGGGTATCCTTCATCGACATCTTCGGTGATGATGGCTGGCGCTTGTGGTATTGCTCCTGGTCTTTGTGGCGGGAGCGGCTCGCCTCCAGTGTAGATGATTTTGGTTCTGTCCCAGATGTCTTCGAGCGCATAGAATCGCCTGAGTTCGGGCGTCATGATGTGAACGATGATGATACCGTAGTCAAGGACGAGCCATTGGGAAGATGGGTTTCCGTCTCGTCCCCTTGGCTTGATTCCTTCGTCGAGGAGCGTTCTTCTGACATGTTCTGCGAGTGCCCTGAGATGAGGCATCGAAGTTGCGGAGCTGACGATGAAGAAGTCGGCGAGGATCGATCTTTCGCGGACGTCAAAGAGTTGGATGTCCGCGGCCTTGTGTTGCTCGAGGATTTCGACGCATCTTTTTGCGATTGGTTCTGTTTCAATAGTGTTCATTAAATCTCCTGGTTGTCGTTATCTTGAATATATTTTATTATCCTTAATGTACTTGTCCACGGCTTCCGGGACGAATTTTTCGATTGAGAGCTTGTCTTTTTCGGCGTTTCGGATTGCTGTCGCGTTTATTGTCGAGAGTTCCAATTCCGTGTCTTGGACAATCGATCCCATGAGTTTATGCGCATTGACTGCTCCGAATCTCTTTTGCAGCTCGAAGATTGGCGGCGGGAGGCATTGGGGTCTTGGGTAGATGATGAATTTATTTCGCTGGACCAGTTCAGTCGCCCTGTGCCATGTGTGGAGATTGGCGAGGCAATCCATTCCGATCAGCAGGAACAGTTCGCAGTCTGTGAAGACGTGGGTCAGTGTCGTGATGGTATCGATCGTGTAGGATGGCTCGTCTGCCTTTGCGATTTCGATATCCGTGAAGCTGAACTGCTTGTAGGGTTCGAGGGCTAGCCTGAGCATGTTGAGGCGGTGTTCCGCGGACGTGGCGAGTCCATTTTTCTTATGCGGGTGGTTGAGCGTTGGGACGAAGAGGACTTCATCTGCCAGTCCGAGTTCGACGATTTTGTTTGCTATGAGGATGTGGCCGTTGTGGATAGGGTCGAAAGAACCTCCGTAAACCGCAATTTTCCGTCTGGTCGAGTATTGTGGATCCGGTTGCTCTTCCTGGTCCTGTGGCAAGTCGCCTTTTGGAAATTGGCTTTGCCTGAACCTGCTGTTGTCATCCCTTGGCGGGAAATCTCTTTTTGTTTGATAAGTCATTTTAGGGCTTGCTTGTTAAGCTAAATTGATAGGGTATATTACTTTTTTCCTTTCGAACCGAGGAAAGGTTGTTTGCATACTATATCGTAAAGTTTGCAAAAGTTTAGTAGTCATTGGAGAAAAAGGCTTGTGCTAGTTGGCGTAATCGGTGACATTCACGGGAATATAGAAGCGCTGGAGGCGATGGTATCGTTCTTGAAATCGCATTCGGTGACAAGGATATTGTGTGCCGGTGACGTGGTTGGTTACGGCGGCGCTCCTGGCGAATGCGTCGATTTTATTCGCGAAAACAAGATTGCCTGCGTGAGCGGGAACCACGATTTCTATACGTTGCATCCTGAGATGAATCATGAGGGGATTCGCGAGGACGCGGTTGAGGTATTCGAGTGGAACCGGCAAGTGATGACGCAGGAACAGCTGACCTGGTTGTCGAATTTGCCGATGGTCTTGGAGAGCAAGGCTCTTCATTACCAGGTGCGGCACGCTTCATGCCAGCCGTATCCTGCGTGGGAATACGTGGTCAACGAACGACGTGCCGCGATGCATTTCCTGTTTCAGCAAATGCCCTTGTGCTTCAATGGCCATAGCCATATTCCGATATTGGCGATGCATCGTCCTGGAAGCAAGGTGATGTTCGCTCGCCTGCGCAACATGAAGTTGCCCCGCGGGATGAGCATATTGGTCGGCGTAGGCGCCGTTGGTCAGCCCCGCGATGGCGATCCCCGTGCGTGCGGGGTCATCTCGGGCGGCGCGTCCAAACCGAGGACCGACCACTGGCGATCCCCGTGCGTGCGGGGTCATCTACGACACGGAGGAGAACAGCATAGCGGTTGTCCGTGTCCCGTATGACGTGGCAGCTGCGCAGAAGCGGATTTACGATGCGAACTTGCCGTCGTTTCTGGCGGATCGCCTGGCGGTAGGTCGATAGGATTTTCACAACGGAGAAATCAGATGTCGGTGTCCTCCTTGAATCCCGGTTTGATTGAGTTGATTTACGATGCTGCCAGCATTCGTCGATGGAACGACCAGGTGAATCCGATGGATTTCACGGAATTGGACAAGCAATCCCACAAGATGGTGATTGCGTACATCTTGGCGCGTTTCGAGGAGGCTCACGAGGCGGGTTCGATTGATTGGCTCCGGCTGATCGAGGGCGGGATGTTCGAGATGCTTCATCGCATTGTCCTGACGGACATCAAACCACCGGTGTTTCACAAGATGATGGCGGAACTCGGGGAGAAGTTGAACGACTGGGTTTGCCGGAATCTGGAGGAAAAGCTATCGCAGGTACGCGGTGGCTTTGCGGTGCGCTTTCGCGAGTACTTCATGGATCCATCCTATTCGGTGCGTGAGAAACGCGTTTTGAAGGCGGCCCATTTCCTGGCGACGCAATGGGAATTCAACATCTTGTACAAGATGTGTCCGTTCATCAATGGGGTTGAGCAGATACGCAAGGATATCGAAGACCAGATCGAGGACCATTACGACCTTCTTGGCGTCCAGAAGATATCCTTGAAGCGCAAGACTGCGGACTTTGTTGAGCTGTGCGGTCAATTGCGTTTCCAGAAGCGTTGGTCCCAGAGTCCGCGGATACCTGTGACGTCGGTCTTGGGCCATATGTTGGTCGTTGCGATGTTGACGTACTTGGCCCTACAGGACACGGATGCCTGCGATGCGCGGAAGACCAATGGTTTCTGGGCTGGCTTGTTCCATGATTTGCCCGAGGTCCTGACCCGCGACATCACGACGCCTGTGAAGAAATCGGTCGAGGAGCTGGATGAGCTGATCAAGGACTACGAAAAGGAGCAGATGGAGGAGAAGCTGTTCCCGCTGCTGCCTGCGGATTGGCACCAGGACTTGAAGTACTATACCGAGGATGAATTTTCGAACCGTGCCCGATCAAACGGGAAAGTCGTCAGCGGATTGACTTTCGAGGAACTCGACAAGAATTACAACTTGCCCGAGCACGAGGCGATCGACGGGCAAATCATCCGCGGATGCGACCATTTGGCGGCCTTCATCGAGGCGTCGCTGTCGATTCGGCATGGTGTCTCGTCCCGCCATTTGCAGGAAGGGATCGACCGGTTGTATCATGACTACCGCGAGAAGTGGATTGGCCCTGTTAATTTTGGGCAGGCATTTGAGGCCATCGTGCCTGATTCGGCACGGTAACGGCATCTTGGTCTGCCTGTGATTTTTGGTGTAAGATTCCATAATCATTAACCTCCAGGAGTTCGGCAATGAGCAAGGCGAACGTTGACGTATTGCGTGAGGAGACGAAGAACTGGTTTTGGGCGAGCAAGTTCGGGATGTTCATCCACTGGGGCGTGTATGCCGTGCTGGGGCAGGGCGAATGGACCCGTCAAGCTCATAAGATCAGTCAGGATGACTATGCGAAGTTGCCTGGGCAGTTCAATCCGAAGAAATTTCGTCCGGACGAATGGGCAGCACTGGCCAAGGAAGCCGGTGTCAAGTACATGGTGTTCACAACCAAGCACCATGATGGTTTCTGTATGTTCGATGCCGACAATACAGACTGGAAGGTGACCAAGACACCGTACGGAAAGGATGTCCTGCGGGAAGTGACCGACAGCTTCGAGGCGGCGGGAATCCGCGTCGGATACTACTACAGCATTATGGATTGGCACCACGACGACTACCTGCCCAGGCTCGCCTTCGAGGCGGAGGAACGCCCTGCCGAAGGACATGATGTGATGGACTACATCAAGTATATGAGGGAACAGATCCACCAGCTGCTGACCCAATACGGGAATGCGCCTTTCGTCCTGTGGTACGATGGTGGCTGGATGAATGCCCCAGAAGACCTGGGTGCCGCAGAAACCAATGCCATGGCACGGACATGGCATCCCGGAATCCTAATCAATGACCGCCACCATACCAAGGAAGACCTGGTCACGCCAGAACAACGAATCCCGCCAACGGGAATCCTGGACGACGACGGAAAGCCCGCGCTTTGGGAAGCCTGCCTGACGCTGACCTCGCACTGGTGGGGCTACGACAAGCATGAGACCGTGTTCAAAACCAGCGACTACGTTATTCGAATGCTGGTCGATATCGTGTCGAAAGGCGGCAATCTGTTGCTGAACGTGGGACCTAAGCCCGATGGAACGATCCAGAAGGAATTCACGTCGGTGTTCAAGGACATCGGGAAGTGGATGGCGGTCTATGGCGAATCGATTTACGGGACGACTGCGAGTCCCTTCAACCAGTTGCCGTTCTATGGTCGCGTGACGGTCAAGGGGAACAAGTTGTATGTCCATGTGTTCCAATGGCCGGTTGACGGGAAGCTTCGCCTGCCTGGCTTGCACAACCGAGCGCTGAAGGCGTGGGTCGTTGGCGACGAAGCTACGAGGCTGAAGTTGCGTCGGAAGGGGGCTGACGTGATCGTGTCTGTTCCTGAAGTCGCTCCCCATCCCGTTGTCAGCGTTTTGTGCGTTGAGTTGGATGGCGCTCCCAAGGCTGATACGTTTGTGATTCGTCCTGATCGCTGGGGACGCTTGATGTTGCCGGCGTTGTACGGGATGATGGAAGGACCTCATGGCCAGCGCATCCGCTACGAGTCCCGCGATGGAATCCTCCATGTTGGGAACTGGTATCGTGCTCCCGATTGCGTTTACTGGAAATTCGAGGCTGAAACTGCGGGGACATACGAGTTGACCATCGACCATTCCGTCGAATCTGGAGAAGGAGGCAGCGTGCTTGGCGTGATTGTGAATGG
>JAGVUR010000025.1 GCA_019136135.1 Verrucomicrobiota bacterium | reverse complement strand
ATCGATGTCTTGGAATTCACGCTTAAGAATCTGACTGCCGAGGAGGAGCAGTTTCTGACACCTCCCTTCCGCAAGTTTGGCATTGGTTTTTTGGATGGCGGAAAGACGTTTGTCATTGGCAACGAGAGCAGCTTGGGTCGTGCCTTGGATCGGATTGCGTCGAAGACGGTTTCGTCCGTTCATCCATACGTCAAGAAATGCCTTGCTGAGGGCAACGATTTTCTGGCCATAGCCATGTTTCCCCAATTGAAGGATGGCTTGTCATCGGCGGTAGGCGGCGAGGATTCCGGCGATCCGACGACGGCGCTGATGAGCGAGATTGTCAATGGTGCCCAGGGATTGTTCATTTTGGCTAAGTTGTCCGACAAGGCGTCAATTTTCGTCAATGCTGATTTGGGCAAGCCTGAGGATGCCGCGATGCTGAAGGGGCAATTCTGGGATGGTGCCGCGATGCTGATGTTGCAGCAGTTGAAGCCGGCGATGCAAAAAGTCTTGGTCGATCCGTTCCCACTGCTTGATTCGATCAAGTGCGTTGCGCAAGAGAGCCGTGTGACGCTTAGCCTTGACATCGTCGAACAGGATTTGAAGACGTTGAGTGCTGCGATGAAGCGTTATGAGGAACAGCAAAAGTTGATTGAGGCTCAGAGGCAGAACCAGGACCAGAACCAGGAGCAATAAGTCACTTTTAAGCAAAACCTTGTGGACCGCAGTTCCGATATGGAACTTGCGGTCCATTTTTTTGCGGTTCTGCATAAGTTCTCCATATAGGTGCTGGCTGGGTTGTAAATTTGCAAATGTACCTGGAAGGTTTACATTACAAGCTACTTTAATAGCGTATAAATTCAGGGAAAAGAAAGAAGCCCGGCGTCGGAAAGCGGGATGTTGGGCGCATTGGCTAGTAAAAATCAAGGAGCGGAAAAACAATGAATGAAGTTGCGGTGCCAGAGGGGATCTTGTACGTTGCCCAAGAAGGACCGTTGGCTATGATGCGTGTTGAGCGCAACGGAGTGAGGAATTTGGCTGAGGGTTTTGACAATTGGATCAGCCATTTGCAAGCTTCCGAGGAAGTCAACTGTGTGATTGTGGATCTATCGAGTTGCACATATATGGACAGTACGTTCATGGGCTTGTTGGTGAAGTTGGCGAGATTGCTGATGCATCGTTGTACGTTGTTGATAGCGAATGCGTCTCCGTCCCACCGCGAGTTGCTGGAGGGCATTGGGGTAATGCGTGGGTGGAAGTATGTAGACCGTCAAGTTGAATGCTCGAATTGGTCGGAACTATGTGATGCATTGAGCGGGAAATTGAACGTGCGCCTCGTGGTTGAGGTTCACGATGGTCTTGTGAATTGGGACGAGCAGCGGAACAAGAAGTTCATTCCATTTGTCGAGTTGGGAAAGGCGGAATTGGCTCGTCGGGAACAGATGGAAGATGATGACGACGACGATTGAGCGTGGCTTAGGCAAGCACCTTTGAAAATTATCGGAACCAAGCAGGGAAACAGTTGTCCAATCGCAAGCACATGGAAATTTTCCTGATTGACAATTATTATCGAGCATAAAAAGGAGTATTAGACGATGCGGACGATGAAGCTTTTGGTTTTATTTGCTTTTGTTGCGGTAGGTTTGTTGCAGGCTCAGGAAAAGACCTTGTACGTGAATTTGGAGCGTATATTCGAGGATTACTACAAGACGGTCAATGCAAACATTGCGTTTGAGGATCAAAAGAAGGATTTTGAGGCGCGTTTGTCGTTGATTCGTGATGAATTGAGGAATTTGGATCAGCAGGCCCAGCAATTGGACGAGGAGTCCCGGAATGACTTGTTGCCCCGCGAAGCCCGCGAGACGAGCCAGAGGAAGCTTCAGGCGATTATCCAGCGCCTGCGCGAGAAGAACCGAGAGCTTGAACAGAGCCGTCAAGAAGGATTGCAGAATCTCCAGCGGATCCGTACCAAGCGTGAAGAAGACTTGGTGACGGACATTCTCGCTGTGATTGACAAGTATGCGGACGAGCAGGGCGCAACCCATGTGATCGAAGTGTCCGGAAAAACCTTCAACCGCGTTCAGGTCTACTTGCGCTACCCGAAGGAAAAGGACGTGACCGAGATTATCTTGAAGCTGGTGAACCAGGGACACGAAGATGAATTGAAGGCGGCAAAGGAAAAACTGGAAGGTATCCGAAAGGCGGCAAATGAAAGGATGGAAGCCGAAGCAGGAAGACCTCGGTAAATCAAAGGCCTGAACTAGGTAGAGCAAAACCTCCAGAAATGAGGAAACTATGCTGATAGAGCGGAGTTGCGACGAATTGGCGGTAATGGTCGGCGGATGCCTTGTGGGTCATTGCGAGCAGAAGCTGAACGGGGTTTCATCGTTAAAAGAAGCGATGAGCACTGACGTGTCGTTTTTGGGAAACGAGAAGTACCGTTCCCAGGTCATGCCTTCGAAGGCGGGCGTTGTTCTCGTGCCTAAGGATTTCACAGAGCAGGTTCCCGAAGGTCGTGCATGGATAGTATGCGAAAATCCATCGAAGTCATTTAGCGACATTGTGTGCCTGTTCACGCCTCCTCCGGTGACCTATGGTCCTGGGATTGCCCAGTCGGCATCGATTTCCCCTACGGCCGAGATTAGCGAAGGGGTTCACATTGGCGAGAACGTTGTGATTGGCGATCGCGTCAAGGTCGGTCGCGGGACCGTCTTGCTTGATGGCGTTGTGTTGTGCCAGGACGTTGTCGTCGGCAGCGACTGCACATTTTATCCGCATGTCGTCATTCGCGAGCGTTGTCTTGTCGGGGATCGTGTAGTCTTGCACGCCGGTGTCGTTTTGGGGAGTGACGGATTTGGCTATGATTCTGGTCCTGAGGGTCACAAGAAGGTGCCTCAGGTAGGGATTGTCCAGATTGACGACGATGTTGAGATTGGTGCAAATGCGTGTGTTGACCGCGCCCGTTTTGGTCGCACTTGGGTTCAGCGTGGCACGAAGATAGACAACATGGTCCAGGTTGGCCACAATGTTGTGATTGGGCCTGATTGCCTGATCGTGGCCCAGACCGGGATAGCTGGCAGTTCGGTATTGGGCGCTGGCGTGATCGTTGCGGGTCAGGTCGGAATTGCCGGTCATCTTCATGTTGGCGATGGTTCGATTTTGATGGCCCAGTCTGGCTTGTCCAAGGACGTCGGCCCGAAGTCATTGATGTTTGGTTCGCCTGCAAAGCCTCGTCGCGAGTATGCCAAGGAACAGATGTACATAGCGAAGATCGAGGGCTTGACCAAGGAGCTGGAGGATTTGAAGGCGAAGGTGTCCTCCTTGTTGGATCGAGACTGAGGTTTGATGGAAGCCAGCTAAGGAATGGCAGATGCTGAATGATCGTGATTACATGCGGAGTAGCGGGCCACGCTCGCCAAGATCGAGTTTTAGTTATCATTTTGATGAATCGGTGATCAAGCCGATTATCATTGTGAACGTGGTCGTCTTTTTCGTTCAGATGATGTTCAGCCACCATGGTCTTGTTGAGGGTTTGTTTGCCCTTGATGCGACTCGTCCGTTCCAGATTTGGCGCTTGGTGACGTACCAGTTTTTGCATGGTGGGCTTTGGCATTTGTTTTTCAACATGTACGGCGTATGGATCTTTGGTCGTCTTGTTGAGCGTGCGCTGGGACCTCGTCGCTTTTTGCAGATGTACTTGTACAGCGGGGCGATCGGCGGGATTTTGTGGTTGTTGTTCACATGGGGTCAACGGGCTCTTTGCGTTGGCGCCAGTGGTTCATTGTTTGGCGTCTTGGCTGCTGCGGCACTGGCGTTTCCTGACATGAGATTGGCGCTGCTGTTTCCTCCTGTGGTCCTTCCGATGCGCACATTTGTGTTGATTTATGGTTTCATCGAGGTTCTGAACTCGTTTGCTCCTGGGTCATCTGGCGTTGCGCATTTGGCTCATGTCGGCGGTCTCTTGGGCGGGTTTATCTATGTGAAGCGCCTTCGGAAAGGAAAATCGTTCCCGATCCTCAAGTGGATCAAGGATTTCGTGAGGAAAATCGATGGAGACAAGGAAATGAGGACAATGTCAAAGTCGGGAGGACATCATGGCGGAGAACCGACGCCTGATGAGATTGATCGGGTCCTTGAAAAAATGTCTTTCCAGGGATATGATAGCTTGACACAGCGGGAACGGGAAATCCTCGATAGGGCAAGCAAAAAATTGAAGGATCGATAAACAAGAATCTCGGCTGAGTTGTTTTTCTCAAGGTCTTGTTTGACAAATTGGATTGTTGACGATACGTTTATACCATATGTCGTTAAAACGCGAAGTGCGTGAATTATTTTGTGTACGCAGCCTAAAACTGGAGATGAAAACCAATGACAGAGAAGAAGGCAAAAGAAGTTAAGGAAGTGAAGCCCGAGGCGAAAGCGCCGGCGACTCCCATTGACATCAACGTTGCCAGCGATACGGAAAGTGGTGTCGTGCAGATTTCTAACAACGTGGTGAGCATGGTTGTCAGGAAATTCACGTTGGGTGTGGAAGGTGTTGTTCGTTTCCAACAGCAGGGAATGATTGATGGTTTGTTTGACGTATTGAGCAAGCATCCGGTTGACAAGAGCATCGCCCTGGATTTGCAGGATGGCGGCGCGTTGATCACGGTTACGCTAATCCTCAAGTTCGGCGTGAATATTCCCGAAGTTTGCCGTGAAGTCCAGAAGACCATCAAGGAGAAGGTTGAAGAGCTGACGGGCTATCCGGTCGCCAAGGTCAATGTCAATGTCGTTGATTTAGATGATATTGACGAGAAGGCGGCGAAGAAGGCCAAGGATGAAGACGACGATGGCCAGGAGTCGTTGGACGAAGAAAAATAAAGGAGAAAACTGATGCCGATTATTCTTGCGAATACGCAATGCCCCTTTACTTGTGAAGCCTTCAAAGAGAGCGTTTGCTCAAGTGGCTTCTTTTGGGGTGTCGCCTTCTCGTTTCTGGTCTTCCTGTTGTGCTGGATCTTCGACATGCTTCGTCGTCGTCGCAAGGCCGAGCAATTCATTCGTTCAGTTGACGAGTCGAGCGGGAGTGAATTGGCATTATCGTACAAGGCTATACGATCTCACATTGACTTGTTGACTGCCCGCGAGTATCCTCAATTGACCTTGCGCGGGGTTGACATCCAGGACACTGGGACGGAGGGACAGAAGTCGATACGTCTTCATGTGAATGCCGTTGAAATGATAAATCTTGCCGAGGTTCGCAAATCCGTATGCGATCGTTTGGCGCACACATTTTCAGTGACGCTTGGCTTGGCGGACAAGATCGGTGTCATTCATGTCAACATCGATGATTTTAAGCCACAACCTCATCAAAAGCCCAAGCAGGCCGATGCTGGCCTGGATGCGGAAAAACCGGTGGCAGGTACGCCTCCCGTTGAGAAAGATACCGCGCCATTGAAGGTGCCTTCAAACAACTCCTAGGCAATTCTGGAAATCCCGAAAAATCAAAGGGGCTTGGCCGACGTTTCGTCGGCCAAGCCCCTGTTTGTTTTATGCGATTCCTATGACTTTACTGGTCGAAGTCTTCGACGTGTTCTGGGTCGAGGAATGATGTGCGTTCCTGTTCCATCACGGCCTTGATGACGTCTTCAGGTTCCTTTGCCTTTTCGCAGTTTTTGATGAATTCGGGTTCCTTGAGCAAGTGGGCCAGGCTGCTCATCAAGTGGAGATGCAACTCAATGTTCTGGCTACAGTGCAAGAAGAAGAAGTGCACGGGCTTGCCGTCAGGGGCGTTGAAATTGATGCCGGCCTTGGAATAGCCGTACACGACGCAACACGGCATCTGCAAGGTTGGAATCGGATCACGGGGATGGGGAACGGCAATGCCGTTGCCTACGGCTGTGCTCAGGATTCTTTCACGGGCCAGGCACTTGTCCTGAAGATCGCGGATGTCCAAGACCAAATTGTTGAAGATCTTGGCATGGGTCAATTCCTCAATCACGTCCTCAACGCAATCGCTATGCAAGTTCAAGAGAACGCGCGATACGTCCATCGTCCTGCTGACAGGGATGCCAATATGGGACTTCGGAAGAGTGTATGTCTCGGAAGCCTTGCCGTCAGGGAAGAACATCTTGTCAATCTGGCTGCCGTTGAAACGCCATTGACCGCCAATCTTCACACCCTGAATCTGGCCACTCTCGTGCATACGCAAAATCGTGCGCTCATTAACCTTCAAATACTCAGCCAATTCCTTTAATGTCAAAATCATGTTATCCTGCTCCTGCCTAAAATTACATACCTGCTTATCTATGACAAAACATGACAAAAATGAATTTATAGGACAAAACAAGACAATATAGGCTTTTTAGGAAAATGCAAATTTTCAAGTGTTTTTTTGAAAAACCTTGAAAACAGGACAATTTCGTAAAGTTTCGCACATTTCAAGTTAATTCTCTAAGGAGTCGTTCAAAAATTAAGGCAACAGTTCTGGAATTGTTTTGAGCTGTTTTTCCCTTGTCCTGGAAAGAGCGTATGCGCATACGCGACCGGCAGGACAGGGGAAAGGAGGCCAAAAGAAACCGGAAATGGTAACTTAATTTTTTAACGGCTCCTTAAGGTTCCATGAGATTGATGGTTGGTCGGCGTTATCCGTCCAATACAGGTCGTATGCGACTTTGTTTCCATCGATTTTCACGATTGCGAATCCACTTCCTCCGAATCGTTTATGGTCTTTGACTTTTGGCGCGAATTCGTTGATGAATTTAGCGAGTTGCGGTTTGTCTTCCATGGCTTTTTTGAGTCCGCCGTGGATGAAGTTTGTAGCAGGTTTTGGGAAGTTTTTATGTTTTGGGTTTACGTCCATGCTGTTGATTGAGATTTGCGTGATCCGTTGGTCGTTGTCGCTGAATTCGGTAAGCGAGTTCGTATGCACGTGTCCGAAGATCATGATTGCGTTTTTCTTGTATAGCAGGTCGACCAGGTCCAGTCGTTTCTGGTTATTCTTTCCAGTTCCGAAGAGGATCCAGCCTCTGCAATCCGAGGGATATCCGACTGCGGGGTAGTGTGAGAATACGAAAAGGTGCCTTGTATCCTTATGGTTTTCGATGGCGTTTTTAACGAGTTCGAGATCCGGTTGTTGGCAATCGATGAAGACGAAGAGGTCTTTTCCTCTGGCGAAGGAGTAGTTGCTGTTTCGGATCGGGGCGTCCTTCGGCAATTGGGCTTTTAGGAAAGGCACGGATTCTTCGGCGAAAGCCTTTGCTCCTCCCGGGGAGCGATGGTCGTGATTTCCCTTTACATAATAAAAAGGCAACTCTCCAAAGAGTCCCTTGAATCGCTCGGTGATTTCACGGAAAAGCTGCTTTTGGGCATCAAGTGATTTGGCGTCTCCTTGGGTGATGTCGCCGACCTGCACGACGAATGCGGTCGAGGGGTTTATTTTCGTGGATCCCGCCTTCAGCATGCGTTCGGCCAAGCCGCTTGGCTTCCAATGCTCCAGGTTGCGCTTTTGCTCGCGCAGCTGGTATGGCTTGAGCTTATCGTTTTCGTGGCACTCCAGATTGTCGTAGTGAAGATCTCCATACACGATGAATTCGTAGGCTCCATCCTGGGCAAAAATCGAGATGCAGGCAAGCAATAGAATCAAAAAACGTCTCATCAAGAGAACCTCCTTAAGGTGAATACGTTCTAGGTTGTCAATGGAATTGAATTACCACAATACATGCAAAATTGGGTTTTGGCAACATAAACCCAAATTTCCCAGGTTGGAATTCAAGAAAAGACAATAAGATAACCTAAAAAATGCAGTTGACGCCTTATGATTGTAGTGCCTTTACAAGGCACGGTCTCTAGGTGGTTTTCACTCCCCAGGCTGAAGCCTGGGGTTAAGCATCGTTAAGCGCTTACAGCGCAATGTATTACAAACTCTGACATCAAGTCCGAACTATCGTCCTTGTCCGATCCGTGGTTTCACCCGTGTGGATTGCGGACGGCCGGTTCGCGCCAAGGACTTTGCGCCGTCGGCGCCTGACCATGCTTAACCCCGGGCTTGAGCCCGAGGACAGGATGCCCCCATGCCAGGCGCCTTGTAAAGGTGCTACAGAAGACCGACGCATTTCAATTCACCAACATGGTGAAATGAATATATGTTCTAACCATTTGATAGTCAGTAAATTAGGAACAAAATCCAGCTTCAGTTGCTTTTTTTAGGGTTAAGGAATTTTCTTCATTTGTCTTGTTTGTGATGTTGCTTTACAAAAAATTCATAATGTGTCATGGTTAGAGCAAATATAGTTCAATGCTCGTTGGATAGTATGTCTAGACTGTTTTTTGCGGGCATGGCTTTTGAAAATCTAGGACGATGAAATTGCAATTTCATAAATAAGAGATATAGTAAATTTCGTTTTTTTTAAGCTGAACCATTCTTTCCAAGGATGGCTCAGTGAATTATGGAAAGTCCTTAATCGAAGGAGACAACAATGGCAATTAAGATTGGTATCAATGGTTTTGGTCGCATTGGCCGCATGGTTTTCCGTGCCATCTGCGAGAATTTTGCTGGCGAAATTGAAGTTGTCGGCATCAACGACTTGCTGGAATCCGATTACCTCGCCTACATGCTGAAGTACGATTCAGTTCACGGCATTTTCAAGGATGACATCAAAGTTGAAGGCGACACGATGTTCGTCAAAGGCATGAAGATCCGCCTGACTGCTGAAAAGGATCCTGCGAACCTGAAGTGGAACGAAGTTGGTGCTGAAGTCGTTGTCGAATCCACTGGTTTCTTCTTGACCGATGAAACCGCTCGCGCCCACATCACCGCTGGTGCCAAGAAAGTCATCATGTCCGCCCCCTCCAAGGACGCTACCCCGATGTTCGTCTACGGCGTCAACCACAAGACCTACGCTGGCCAGGACATCATCTCCAACGCTTCCTGCACTACCAACTGCTTGGCTCCTATCAGCAAGGTTCTCAATGACAAGTTTGGTATCAAGCGCGGCCTGATGACCACGATTCACGCCACAACCGCCACCCAGAAGACCGTCGATGGTCCTTCCAGGAAGGATTGGCGTGGTGGCCGCGGCATCCTCGAAAACATGATTCCGTCCAGCACCGGTGCCGCCAAGGCAGTCGGCAAGGTCCTTCCCGAATTGAACGGAAAGCTCACCGGCATGTCCGTCCGCGTTCCCACGAGCAACGTCTCCTTCGTCGACCTGACCGTCGAACTCGTCAAGGGAGCCAGCTATGAAGAAATCTGCGCTGCGATGAAGGAAGCTTCCGAAGGCGAACTGAAGGGCATCCTGGGCTACACCGACGAAGCCGTCGTCGCCACCGATTTCCGCGGCGATGCACGTACCTCCATCTTCGACGAGAAGGCCGGTATCCAATTGGATCCCACCTTTGTCAAGGTCTGCTCCTGGTACGACAACGAATGGGGCTACTCCAACAAGGTTTGCGAAATGGTCAAGGTCGTTGCAGGCAAGAAGTGCTGCAAAAGCTGTAAGTAAGCTGAACCGTTAGTCGCAAATAACTAGCGAAACCGATTCAGGCGCCGATTGCATGTTACCGCAATCGGCGCCTGATTTTTTGTCCTCCGGATTTACGCTACAATCTGTTTTTGCGAACGTATGTTCAAAGTAATGTTGCAGGTGTTTTAGATTCGTCTTGAGGTAGACGCGTCGAAGTGTCCGTGCAGTCCTATTTCGAGTCTGCATTGGATTCTCTCAATTCCATCGATCATTGCCGCCTGCCGTGCTTTTTCGATGACATCTGAAGAGTGTACGACGCCTGTGAGGGTTGCTTGCGTGCCATCGCAGGTGACCTTGAGGAAGAAGACCGGTATTCTGTTGACATGGAGGATTTGCCTTTCGACGGCTTGCGCCTTCGCCATGTTTTTAAGGACTGTTTTGGATTGTTCTTTGATTGCCGGCGTAACAGTTTCGTTAGCTAGATTTGTGATCAGCGCTGCGATATTGGCCGGGTCGAGGTGCTCGGTATTGATTACGAGCTGGTAGGTCAGGGGGCTTGTCCATTCGGCATCGAAGAAGTAGCTGTTGAATCCGCCACGGTCGCGGTCTGTCCTGTCAACGATTTGCTTGGCTTCCCGCAGGTCGATGTTTTCGGTTTCTGCGACTCTTTGATACCTGACTTCTGGCGGTGCCACAAGCCTGATGCTGATCACTCCTGGGACATCCTTGAAGAGGACTTGAGAACCACGCCCCAGGATGACGCAATTCCCGTTCATCGCCTCCTCGTACAAAATCTGCTTGAGGCAGCAGACATACTCTTCGACGGCCGTGGTCAATGCCGCGAAGAAACCTGGTTTCCGCTCGTCAAAGGCATGGCGATTTTTCGCGGTGATGCCCATGGCTTCAAGCCGGGCATCGACAATGTCCCGGTCGATGAAACGAGCTCCGAACGACGCAGACAGCGCCTTGGCAACAGAGCGACCAAAAGCACCGCGTTCTCTCGAGATAGTGACAATTGCCATGTTGCACCTCCTGTAAATTTTAGGATAAAAAACACGGGGAATCGACTGTTCAACCAACCTTTGCCTTCACTTCTCAGAATGTAACAGATGTAAATCGATTATGCAAATCTAAAATTTGGATTTTTTCATTTCCTACGAAACCAGGGAGATTATTTGTCTGTTTGTGGCTGTGAGCCGTTCAACTAATTAGTTTGAAGGCTTGGATTTGCATAATGAAAGGTTGTCCATTAAGTTATTAAGTTAGTTATAATGAGTGATTTGATTTTTTGTTACATAGGAGCAGGAAAGCGATGCGTAGTGTATTGCGGATTTTAGTTTTGTGCTTGATGGTATCGTTTTTGTCATTTGGCGCCGGAGTCTTTTTTAAAGGGGTCGCAGTTGACGGGTTAGTGGCCTGTGGCGACGGGTATGCGACGTATGATCCCGATGCCGGGATATTGACGTTGGTTGACGCAGTGCTTGTCCCTGGCGGGGGATCGGAGGCTCAACCGGCGATTTCTGTGGAAGGCATCGATACGCTGACGATTGTCTTGAAGGGCAAGAGCAGGATCGAGGGTTTTGCGACAGGGATTGATTGTTTCACGAAGACCCTGAAGATTTCAGGCACTGGGAGTTTGAGCATTGCCTCCAGCGGATCCGGGATCGAGTATTCTGGTTTGATGGCAATCCAGGGCGGTTGGTTGGATATTGTTTCAGGTGGCTCGAGCATCTTGGGCAAGAGTCATCCAACGTTGCCTTCTTCATCCGCATTGCTTCGGATTGATGGGGGCAATTTGACGCTGCATTGCACTAGTGTGGAAGATACGGTCGCTGCCTTGTGGATTGGTTCGACGACCCGGGCGGTTGTGGAAACGGTTGTCTTTTCTGATGGCTGGTTGAATTTCGAGTCTGGAACATCGGAATTGGATTCGAAGCCTTTCAATGAATGGTGGGGTGATTCTGAAGATACCGGCTATGGGGTGTTCTTGAACAAGAGAAGAAAGTATATCAAGTACGAAATGCTGATGTATTTGCCAGGGTGGAATCTATGTTCGCTTCCGTTTGAGTGCGAGTTCGCCCCCTGGAACGTCAATCAGTTTGCCGTTTACGAAGCGGAAGGTGCTGCGTATCAGCGTGAGAACGTGCTTCCATCAGGTGCGTATTGGGTTTTCAATCCCACGAATTCGACCGTCGCGATTCCCTTGAAAAAAGTTGGGGAACGTACGAGCCAGGAGCTAAAAGCGGGAAAGTGGAATTTTGTCGCTCCCGTGGAAGGTCAACGTACGATTGAGGCGACAGCTGTTTGGCGTTGGAATGGTCAGACCTATTCTTTGGTTGCATCAGAAGACCAGGTAACGTATCCTTTGCGGGTTGGAGTCGGTTACCTGGTCTTCAAGTGATTCAATCAGCACTTGCCATTACTTGATGCTTTTGAATCGGATCAGGGTACCTGAATTTCCGGGGACCGTGATTGTTGCGGAGTCTTGGCTGGTGCCGATGATGGTTTTCTCGAATTTCCAGTTTGGCGTCACGATGGTATCCGTGATTGGATTTGGGGTATTGTTTACGGCGCAGACGAGCAGGTTTCCATCGTTGTCGATGTATTCTGTAAGCGTAAGCATTGGGTTGTTTCGCGTTGCGTTTCTCTTGATGCCGAAGAGTTCCATCAGGTATTTGTAGAGTTTGTAGGAATCATTTTCGAATGCCCTCGGCTGTTCGACCATCACTGCTTCGACGGGTGTATTGCAGAATACGATTTCGCCCTTTCCGTAGGAAGCCTTTGTGAGTGCGGGGTCTCCATCGGCGTCAGTTGCCAGGACTTCTGCATTGACGGCTGAGATTTTAAGTTCGTAAGGACCATTGACGATGAGGTTGAACCTGTCGCAATTGATTTGTTGCGGATAAGGCGCCTTTGCGGAGGTTTCCAATTGGACTCCGGAAGGACCATCGAAGAATGGATCGAGTGTGGCGTCTTGGCTTGAGACGTAGAGCTTTGCCCCATCGTTGACGGCTTGGAGGACTTTTTTCCAGCGATGGCTTCGCATCACGTTGTATCCGTTGATCGATGGCATTAGATAGATGTCAGCTGGGATTAGCGCACTGTTGGCGTATTGGAACTTGATGTCAAATCCAGCTTGTTTTGCCAGGAGGTAGGTCATATAGGCGACTCCCCATTGGTCCTGGCTTTCCGTCAGCAGGCAGACAGCATCTTGACGATGACGCGGCAAGCGGATATTTTCAACCATTCGGCCGAATTTGCCGAGCACATTCATGGTTGCCTTTGGTGTTCGATCCGGCCTAAGCAGTCCCAGATGTCTTTCCATTCCGCACCAGTCGTACGGCGTCTGGTTGAGCAAGGTTTGGTCGTGCCCGCACCACCAGAGCAATCCGAGGCATCCGTGGGCATAGCTGTTCCAAAGCATGTTGTGCAGGTAGTTCGCGGCGACTTGTTCCGATGACGCACCCGGTCCCAGGCTGCCCGCCTCTTCGACAAAGGCCGGCGCGTTCCCGATATCCGAGTATAATTGCGTTTCACACGCGGCATGGAAGGCATTGCGGATCGTGTTGACGCGATCGACCTTGGAGTGCGGAGTGAACACAGGGTACGGGTGGGTGCAGAGAACATCCGTCGTTTCGCCTTGGTCGATGATCGATGCGGAGGATTCGGGGTCAACGGTCAGGCCGTGCATGCCCGAAACCACGGGGCGCGTCGGGTCTTCCAATCGGATTGCGCCTGCGATGGCATTTGACCATGCCCACATTTGGCTTGGCCCTTGGCGACTCCCCAGGCAATTGCATTCGTTGCCCAGGTCCCAGGCGACGATTGCCGGCGCGTCCTTGAATTCACGCACGAGGATATGGGTCAATCTGACTTGCCAACGGAGGACAAACGGATCCGTGAGCAGATTGAAACGGTCAAAGGCGGTTGGACTCAACATGCGTCCGGACATCCAACCGGTAATCATGCAGACGATGAGCTGGAGATTGTACTTGTGCGCTAGATCGACCAAGGTCCTGAGGCGGCTAATCATCTCTTCGTCCACGCCCGCCTTGCCGAAGTAGGTATCCGGCAGGGGGTCTTCGCCCATTCTCAATTCCCGGTATGCTGACCCGCCGCCACGATGCATGACAAGCGGTTGGAAATCATCCCATCTCGGGAAAACCCTGAGCACTTGGACGCCATTTTCAGAAAGCGCCTTGAAATCGGCTTCGACCTCTTCGGGTCTCCAATCGCGCCACATGTTCGTGCCTGCATGGCTAGACCAATAGTTGCATCCGACGAAGAACCTGCTGCCGAACTCAAAAATCGTCAATGATTGTGATCTTGCGTACATTGCTTGTGATTCCCTTGATTTCCTATGTGTTAGTACTTGAATGTCCTGTCTCTTTGTTCGCCGCCTATGCCAATGCGGAAGAATTTCATTTCCTGCCTGTCGAGTTTAATTGCGACCATATCGACGAGCATTTCGTTTGTTCTAGAGAATGGGAGGTATGTGGTTGGCGGTGTTTTTGGAAGATGTTTTTGCGAGACTGTTCCGTAGCTTTGAGTGATGACGTAGGTGATGTCATTGAGTACGGCTTCGCAATCGAAGTGGCTATCTCCCGAGATGCAGCCGATGATTTTGTTGCCTTGATTATGGGAGAAGTCCCATTTGAGTCCCTGGTCTTCGCCTTTTGCGCATTTTTTGAAGTCTTCGAGGATTATCCGAAGTGTTGGAATGAGTTGAGGTTGCCATTTTCCTGTATCTGGAACCCATCGTCCGATTGTTGGATGCAGGCAGAAGTGCGTCAGTATGAGTGTTGCGTAGCCTTCTGGCAGCTCTTGCAGGTGCCGGATAAGGAACTGGAGTTGGGTTTTCTCGAAACCGTAGGCGACTCTCGGGAGCGTTTCGCTGGAGTTCAGGAAGAAGATCCTCAATGGTTTTTGCGGAACGTCATAGAATCCATAGTCCAGATTGGGGCCTGTGGTGAACTTGTAGCCTTTCTTGATCATCAGGCCCGTGAAGAGTTCGCCGAACTTTCGTGCGGGAATATGGAAGATGCTGTTGCCCAAGTCGTGGTTGCCGACGCAGAAGAGGACGGGCTTCGGGAAGCCACGGTAGATTTTGACATTAGCGTCAAGCCTATTGAGTCCATGCTCCATTTGGACGTCGGCCCAACGGGTGTTTCGGTCCATTCCATTGTCACCCAGGTCAGCCATGAAATCGGCATTGAAGACATGTGCCGCCCTCTGTGCGTACAGGATATGGATTTTGGGATCGTTGTAGTTGACTGGGTTGGAGAAATGCTGTAGCCCGGAGTGGATATCGGTGACAATCGGGAAGACGACGGTTTCGTCCTGCCCTTTCCAGGCTTTGAAACGCGCGTAAGTTTCCTGAATTTTTGGTTCGACCCAGCTGGGGGGCGGGATCTTCTGGACATCGTCGGGAAGTGGCACAGGCTCGGCGAGGAGCTGATTGGGGTTCAGCGCCAAGATGCCGGCCGTGATGGCGGTCGTCTTGAGGAAATCGCGTCTGTTTATGTCCATAGCGTGGTCTTAGGTGGTTTCGAGGAGTTTTTTATCGATGATGACTCCCTTTTTCCGCAGGTACTTTTGCAGCGACTTGATATCGAGGTCTTTGAAAGCACATGCATTTTGGTCAAGCGCAAGGAAAGCAGCAGCTGCTCCTGCGGCTTCTCCGGTCACTGCGCAAGTAGGTATGACCCTGGTGACGTCCCAAGTATCTCCGATTGACGAGATGCATCGCCCTGCGGTGATCAGGTTGGGTGTCGTCGGCGCCGCCATGCATCTGAGCGGGAGGCAGAAAATCGGTCCTGGCTTTCGCCAGTCCCCGGTCATTCCCAGAGTATCGTCAAACCAGCGATGGTCATCGGATTCGCGGAGCGTGACCTTTCCCGCGATACGCCTGGTCATGCGATGAGTCGGCATCGTGGTGGTCATGATGGGATAGATGTCCGAATCTGGATTTGCGGCTTTCCGTGCTTCCAGGTCTTTCATTTGGAGGTGTCGTGACTGGATGACCTGCTGGGTCACGTGCTCGGCGCTGTCGCCGCGGAAGGTCCGTCCGTTTTCGGGGAAGGATTGTGTTGCCGAGAAGCGTTGCGACCAGGGCCTGAGCTTGACGGTTCCGTTTTCGACAAGGTAGTACCAGCCGCAACGGACGTTGCCGCCGATGGAAACGGTCTTGTCGCCCGAGGCCTTGGCCACGTCAGCATCGCCGGAAGCGTCGACGACGGCATTCGTCAGCAATGCTTGGCGACCACCTTTTGATTCGACGACGACTGCCTTGATCGCGTTGCCTTCCTTCAGCACGTCGCAGAATCTTGTGTCGTAGTAGAGCTTGACCTTGTTTTTGATCAGCAATTGTTCCAGTTTAGCCATAAAGGTCACTGGATTGTAGCCAGTCCTGTACCTGTGCTTGGCTCGTTCTTCCAAGTAACCCGTCGGTGACGACCAGCACTCCGGGATTGGACCTATTTGCAGTGCCGGTCGAGGATTCGGTTCATCGTCGACGGAGACTCGAATCAATTCCTCGCAGATTCCTGCTGAGACCTGGCGGCCCCGGCCATCGCACAGGGGAAGATAGATGATCACGTTGCCGATGGTCGCCAACCCGCCCAAGGCGCAGAATTTTTCCAGCAGGCATGTTTTTGCGCCTGTTCTGGCGGCTGCCAGTGCCGCTGCGACTCCTGCGATGCCGCCTCCGACGACGACGACGTCATAGGTTCCCAGGATTTCCAGTTCCTTTGCTGGTTCGTGAAGGGTCAATTTTGTTTTGGCCATAGTGTTCTTACAGACTCCATCTTGTCCAAAGGAGCGAGCATTTTGCCCCTGCTTTTTCCTGTTGGTAGTAGATTGTCATGATATCGCCGTTTGCGAGTTCGACTGATGCCGGGTATCCCAGGTCGCTTGTAGGTCCATCGTCCCTGAGGACGATTTCGTCTGACCAGGTCCGTCCTTCGTCCTTGGAGACTTTTGCCCGTTGCCCGAAGGGTTGTTCGCGGTATCCGTAGACACAGATGATAGCGCCCGAGGAATGCCTGAGGAAGTGCGGTGGGGAGCCTGAGGCGACGAAGGGTTCCATCACGGACCAGGTCTTGCCGCCGTCTGCGGAGCGTGTAAGCATCACCGAGAACTTGTTGTGTACGCGCACGGAACCCAGGAGGGAACCGTCTTTGAGCTGGATGACGTGCGGTTCGTGACATTGGTCGTAGATGATTCCTTCGGGGCAGGGGACCATGCCCAGGAGTTCCCAGGTTGCTCCTTGGTCCTTTGAGATCGCGGCCTGGATCGGAGCGTTGTGCCTATGCAGCGTTTTGAGTCCTGCGATTTCAATGTCCCATTTTTTCCCCAGGTACATCCAGGATCCGTCGTCGAGCACGATGAATCCGTGTGGCGTATTGACTGGCGCTTGCATCGGTTCTCCCCAATACTCTCCGTCCGGGCTGACCCTGATCCATGAGCCGATGTCCTTGTTGATTTGCTTATCGGTCCAGGTATCCATCACGACGCCCATTTCCTTGTATCCATCGGCCCACTGTCCAGTTTTCGGATCTTTTTTGCTGTTGAAATAGTAGAATGTGTTTGATGTGAACCAGGTGATGGCGAGTCGTTGTCCGCCCAATGAGATGATTCCTGCGTCTCTATCGTCCAGCGAGGTATTGTTGACCACTTGCGGGATTGTCCAGGTCAGCCCTTCGTCCTTGCTTTTGCAGATGACGGTACGTCCCCAAGGGCAGACATGTTCGTTGCGATATCCCGAGGCTGCGACGACAAGAGTCCCGTCGTCCTGCTTGGCGATGGACGGCCAGCCGAAATACCCAAAGCGATCCTTGGTCATTGAACAGATAATTCCATGTTGCATCGTTCTTCCTCCTAATGCTGAAAACCTTCTCGAAACAGATCACAAACTTGATTTTATCATCGGCAAAATTTGGATAATTCCTCTTGACATTGTATTTTAACATTCTTTTGTAAATACGCTAATCATCCAAACAACGAATGTCCATGAAAAAGTACAATATCAGTTATTTTCGCAGTGTTTTGTGTCTCCTGTTGCTATTGAGCGCCGTGTCGTTCTGTAATGACAGCGACGAGCCATCCGGCTTTGAGTTATTTGTGCGTTTGCGTCAGATGCAGATTGACGCCCAGAATGCGATGGTACGCGAGGATTACGTCAAGGCATCCAAGATTTACAAGAAGATGGCTCAGGCCGAGAAGAAGAACCGTGCTCGTTCTGCGGCTTATTTGTTGAAGTCTGCTGATTGCCTGATGCAGGCAAAGAAGGGTCATCGTGCCTTGGAGGAGTACACGTTGCTCCTTGAGGACTATCAATTGTTCGTTCCCTACGAGCATGTGGTTGCTCAGCTTCGCAAGTTGGCGGAGTGGTTTGTCGTGGGTGACGGGACGTTTTTGGGGATTCGCGACAAGGAAACGGGCATCAAGATTTACGAGTTGGTGATACGCGAGGCTCCTTCTGTCCATGTGACATTGGCCGATCGCCTTCGTTTGGCCGAGTTGTTGGTTGAGGTGGGTCGTCCGGAGGAGGCTGTATTGGTTTATCAGGGGGTGTTGCGTCAGGACAGCCGCAATCTCGATGTTCGCGCTGAGTTGGCGTTGTTGCTGTTGAAGCTCAGCTTGAAAGGTGATGGCGACGGCTCGAAGCTGCGTGCTGCGGAGCGCGAAGCGAAGATTGTTATTGAGAGCGATCCGAATCACAAGAGAAGCAAAGAGTTGAGTAAGCTTTTGCGCGATGCCGGGGAAGAGGAGGCGAGGCGTCTGCTGGTGCAGGGGGAATTCTACTTGAAGCCGGCGCACTTGCGTCCCAAGTCAGCACGTCGCTATATGCATGACGTCATTAAGAAATATCCTGACACCAAGGCGTCCCGCAAGGCGCAGAAGCTTTTGAAGAACAACCGCCATTTGGCGGAACTGGAACGCGAAGAAGCGATGAAGAGTCCATTTGCAGATGTGTCCGAGGAGCCGCTTCCACCGCCGCCGTCGAAAAAGGACCTGGAAGAAAAACGGAAAGACGAGGCTAAAGCCAGCGCAAAAGCCGAAAAGGAACGCGAAGCTGAACGGAAACGTATCGCTGAAGCTAAGGAAAAAGCCGAAAAGGAACTCAGAAAAGCCGAACAGGAAAAACTGAAGGAACAGGCAAAACAGCAAAAGATCAAGGACGAAGAAAATAAAGAACGCGAAAAACAGCTGAAGAAGGAAGCCGAAGAAAAACAAAGAATCCAGGACGAGGAAAATAAAAAACGGGAAAAACAGCTGAAGAAGGAAGCCGAAGAAAAACGAATGGCCGAGGAAAAACAAAGGGTAGAACGGGAAAAACAGCTGAAGAAGGAAGCCGAAGAAAAACGAATGGCCGAGGAAAAACGAAGAGCGGAACTCGAAGAGGCTAAAAAACAACAGGAAATAGAACAGAAAAAACTCCAAAAGGCCCAGGAAGAACTTAGGGAAAGAGAGGAAAAGCAAAGAAAGGCATTCGAAAAAGAACAGAAAAAACGCGAAAAACAACGCCAGAAAGAACAGGCGAAAGAACTGAAAAAACAACGCGAGATCCAAAGAAAGAAACAAAAAGAACTGGAAAAACAACGCAAGGAAGAAGAACGTAAACAAGAACAACTGGAAAAACAACGCAAGGAAGAAGAGGCGAGAAAGCAAATAGAACTGGAAAAACAACGCAAGGAAGAAGAACGAAAACAAAAAGACGAAGAGAAAAAGACGGAAGCCAAATCGAGGGGAACACAGCCTGAACAAGAAGCGGAAATTCGTGATGAAAATAGCACGAATGAACGACTGATCCGGATCCAAAAGGAAAAGGAAATCCTGTTGAGGCGAATCGAAGAACGGAAAAAACGACTTGATACACCGACGAATGAGGCACCTGCACCAGGCGAACCCAATGCCCTGGATCGTGGAAAGTCGCAATCCAACGGCGATGTGAAGGCCTCCGGCTTGTCTCAAGCGGTATCGCGCCCAGTCAATGGTGTTCAAGACGGTCGTCTCAATGCTCCGATGGCCCGTCAAGCAGGGAATGTCGCGGCTGGCAAGTAGGATAGGGCAGGGGCAAGAATAGAGCAAACCCAAGTGGAATCGAGTTCAGATGCGTAATTTAGTGATAGTTGCCATAGTTATGTTGTCCTGTTCGGGTTGTTATCATTTGGGCAATCCGTCTGGGCGCATTGCGTTGAATGATATCCATATCTTGAACAAGACCCGCGAGCCTGACCTTCAACGGATGTTGAACATGAGCTTGCGCGAGCAGGTCGTTTCGTCTCCCGGAATACATTTTGGTGTGAAGGAAGGTCAAGCGGGTTTGGATTTGGACATTGAACTTGTCGATATCCGCAATGTATCGATTGCTCGTGCGGAGGTACGAGACAAGCTCAGTCGCGATGATGATGACGAAGCGTACCAGAGTGTTTTGAATCGGATTGAGTTGACTGCGGTGCTTCGCGGGTATACGGCTGGGATCCAGCCACGTCCTGAGACTCCTGCCATTGAGCTTCGGTTGATTGGGCGGGGCGATATTCCTCAGATGCACGACCGTGATGTTCCGTTGCAGGCGGCATTGAAGCAGGCCGCCCACGACATTGCCTGCCAGATCGTAGCGGCTGTTGCTGAAAGCAAGCCTTGAGAATCATGGCGAATTGGGGTTTGTTCGGATGGAGTTTCGGATTGGTCAGGGATACGATATTCATCGCCTGGTGGAAGGGCGTGAGCTTTGGCTGGGCGGAATAAGGATTCCGTCATCCCGTGGCTTGCTGGGTCATTCGGATGGCGATGCGTTGCTGCATGCAGTGACGGACGCGATTCTGGGTGCCTTGTCGTTGGGTGACATCGGAATGTGGTTTTCGGATCGCGATCCTCGTTGGGCAGGTGCTGACAGCAAGGATTTGCTGGGTCGTGTTTTGTCTGACGAGCGTGTTCGCCGTTGGTCTGTGGTCAACATAGATTGCACGATCGTGACAGAGGAACCGAAGTTGTCCCCTCATCGCGATGCTCTTGTCGGTTCCCTGGCAGGGTTGTTGGGGATTTCGGTCGAATGCGTATCGGTGAAGTCGAAGACGCACGAGAAACTTGATTCTTTGGGTCGAGGCGAGGCGTTGGAAGCTCACTGCATAGTATTGTTGAGTCGTGGAGTATAGTTTAAGCAAAAGGAGTGTATGTCTTGTGGAGTAGCATCGGGCTTGCTATCGTTTTTGGCTCCTCGCCTATGTCCTAGCTGTGGCGAGGTTGTACTTTGCGTTGGCGAGGAGGTATGCGAGTCATGTTTGGAGGGGTGCAGCACGTTGCCTGAGCGTCGTTGCCCGCAATGCGGAGGCCCGAATGTCGGGATGCTCGAGGAGTGTCGTGAATGCCAATTGATGTCAGGCAGGCGTCCCTGGTCTTTTGCGGTATCCGCCTTTCCCTTCGAGGGGAAGATCCGGCATTGGATCCATCAGTTCAAGTATCGCAAGGAGACGTGTTTCGGTCCATTTTTCGCAACCCGCCTGGCTGAAGCCTGGAGAAAGTACGGAAGCGACCGGGACATCGATATGATTGTTCCAGTCCCATTGAATCTGTTGCGATATATAAAGCGTGGCTACAACCAGGCCGCAATCATCGCGGAGTTGATGGGAAAACAATTGAAGCTGCCTGTGGGAAAATTCCGCCTGGTTAGGTGGAGTCGAACGAAGCATCAGGCGAGCATGAATTTGAAACAACGAAAGGTCAATATTCGAAAAGAAGATTTTAAATGTCCATTTTCCCTGAAGGGAAAGCGCATATTGCTTGTGGACGATGTCATGACGACGGGTTCGACGCTGGCTGCGGCGACCGAGAAGCTGCTTTCCTGCGGCGCATCGTCAGTTTGCGTTGCGACAATAGCGCGTGATTTGTAGTCAAGTTAATCAAGAGGATCCTCAATAATGCAACAGAAAGAAAAATTGAAAGTTTCGTTTTCCGTGGAACCTGTCACCTCTGACATTCCTGTGGGTACGAAGATGGAATGCAAGAATTGCAACGCCGAATTGTCCCAGCGTACATTGGATTGCAATTTCCAGGTTTGTCCCAGCTGTGGATTTCACCATCCGCTCAGCGTTGACCAGCGGATAGCGTTGCTGGTTGATTTCGGTACATTCCAGGAAACAGATGCAACGTTGAGGTCAACGGATTTCCTGAATTTCGGGAATGACGAAAGTTACGCCCAGAAGCTTGTTGAGACTCGTCGCAAGACAGGTCTTGACGAAGCTGTTGTTTGCGGCACTGGGAAGATAGGCGACCAGGACGTCTGCATTGCGGTGATGGATTTCCGGTTTATGGGCGCCAGCATGGGTTCCGCCGTCGGTGAAAAGATCACGCGAATCATTGAATTGGCGACTTCGACCCGCCGTCCCCTGATCATTGTGACCGCCAGCGGTGGCGCAAGAATGCAGGAAGGGGCATTGAGCCTGATGCAAATGGCAAAGACATCGGCGGCATTGATGCGGCATGACGAGGCGGGACTCCCCTTCATCGCACTCTTGACCAACCCGACAACCGGGGGAGTCACGGCAAGCTTCGCATCATTGGGTGACGTTATCCTTGCGGAACCAAAGGCGATGATCTGCTTCGCAGGACCTAGAGTCATCAAAAATACTACCCAATCCGAATTGCCACCGGGATTCCAAACGGCTGAATTCCTCTTGGAGCATGGATTTATTGACAGGGTTGTCCCAAGAAACAAGCTGAAACAGGAAATCACATTCCTGCTGGAAGTCCTGAAACCACAAAAATAACCAGGTGGAAAACAACCATGAAACAACTGTCGCTTCTGATGATGATGTCGTCAATCGCACTTTTGGCCCAACCCGCGAAATTGACGTTGGTTGACGATTGGAAGGTACAGGTTGAGTACAAGGGCAAGTTGGGCGTGGTTGACATCAGCCAACCCTCTCCGTTTACGGTGAAGAACGAACGCTATGACCAGATGGCGGATTACCGCGCTGCCGGAGGCGGTTGGACGCGTGGAACCGCATTGCGTGGAGTCAAGGCGCAAGAATGCACGACAAGGTATGCGCTCAAGCCCGAAACCCTGGTGATCAAAAGCTCGGATAAGGCGGATGCCGTTATCTTCGAAGATGGCAAGGACTACCAATTGACGCCGGATTGGGCGACGGTGGGACGACTCCCCGATGGTCGAATCCAGCCGAATCAACCCTTCTTTGCGGACTACATCTACGTGAAATTGAGGATTGACGCCATCGTCCTGACGAAATCAGGCGACTATGCCGTACGCCTGGGCATCCCCCACCCGGCAAATCCCGAGCAGGCTGAGCTGCAAGACGGCGATACAAGACTTGCAAACATCTGGCTGAAAGGGGATATCAAGAAGCTGACGGACGAAAATCTCTTCCCAATCCTGGAAAACGAATACCCCGAAAAGGAATTGAGCGGACCAAATCCCGCGCATAAGCTCTTGCCGAAAACCATCAAAAAGCTGGAAAGTGGAGAGCCAATCAAAATCCTGGCGTGGGGCGACAGCGTGACGGTCGGTACATTCGTGCCTGATTGGGAAAAGAATCGCTGGCAAAATCAATTTGTCACTAGGCTCAAGGCTCGTTATCCCCGTGCCAATATCGAGCTGGTAACAGAAGCCTGGGGTGGCAGAAACACGGATTCATACCTGGCAGAACCCCAAGGAAGCAGATACAACTACCAGGAAAAAGTACTGGGCCAAAAGCCAGACTTGATCGTATCGGAATTTGTCAACGACTCCGGATTCAACCAAGAGAAGGTTGATCGCCAGTACGGTCGATTCCTCAAGGATTTCAAGGAAATCGGCGCCGAATGGATCATCCTGACGCCGCATTACGTAAGACCCGATTGGATGGGACTCAATTCCGAGAAGAACATCGATGAGGATCCAAGGCCCTATGTCCACGCACTGCGGAAATTTGCGCAGGAAAACCAGGTCGCCTTGGCTGATGCTTCCCTGAGGTACGGACGACTCTGGAGGCAGGGAATCCCGCACTCCAGCCTCATGATGAACGCGATCAACCACCCGAATACACTCGGCATGAAACTATTCGCCGATGCGCTGATGGAACTCTTCAAGTAATCGACCATGAATACAATCAAGTTTTGCGCGTTTGCCGACATCCACTACTACCCTGGCGTCTTCCCAAGGGATTCCTGGGATTGGCTTGACCAAATCCTGGATCATGCGGAACAAGAACAGGTCGATATGATCATCCATCTCGGCGACTTCACGCATACGCCGCAAAAGTGCATCGACTACGTCAACCACTACAACGACTTCAAGATTCCTACGTACCATACCATCGGCAATCACGACGACGACGGCAATTCCCACGAGGTCACCCTGGAATGCTACAGAATGGAATCAGGGCACTACTACTTCGACCAGAACGGATTCCGGTTTGTCATCGTCGATCCCAACTACTACAAGTTGGATGGTGAGTACATCCACTATTCGTCCAGCAACTACTACAAGCACAACGCCTTGCGGGATTGGGTTCCACCCGAGCAGCTGGAATGGCTTGCGGATACGATCAACAATTCGCCGTTCCCCTGCATTCTCTTCAGCCACGAAAGCTTTGAACGCGAAAACAACGGCGTCCAAAATCAGGATGACGTGAAGGCGATCATCAATGCCGCAAACGCCAAATGTCCCGGCAAGGTTCGCATGTGCATCAATGGACACTATCACAGGGACTTCATTCGCATCCTGGATGACGTGGTCTATTTCGAACTGAACTCGGCAAACTACGAATGGGTCAACAACAAGCACGAATGCTATCCGCGCGAAGTCCTGGATCGCTGGAAGCTCGCTTGCAATACCGTGATGTACAACGACCCAATCCACGCCATCATTACACTGACCGAGGATGGCTCGATCCAAATCCAGGGCATGAAAAGTGAACTCTTCATGGGAGTGACACGGGAAATGACGGGAAATCCAAAATTCGATTCCCATAGCAGACCCGTGACCGCCAATGTGCAATCCATGAACATCAAGATGAATTATTGACGCAAAAACCGGCGGTAAGAATTTCAATTCCGCCGGTAGGGGCGAAAAATCTTTCGCCCTCAGTTCCAACGTCAATGTCCCAGATCTAGAATGCTGAATGCTGAATTATGAATGCTGAATGCTGAATGCTGAATTATGAATGCCCCGTCCGACCCCGTCCCAGAACCTCCGCACCCACAAAACCCAACGCCAATGTCCCATTGCCCCATGTCCCAGACCCATGGGGCCCATTTGTCCCATTTGTCCCACTGGTCTCAGTCCCAGTCCCATAACCCCGCCAAAAAGGGGCATGTCACATGCATTTTGAGTACGAAATCGGTGAATTTTTAACGGCTTCCAAGTCTATTTTCCTTGCAAAATTTGTCAAAGTATTCTGCGGATTCCCATTGGCTTATATATCCCACCTTGACCAATTCCCCATTCTCATCCCTGGTTTCCAACATAAGAACCATTGCATTGGCCGAGGTGATGCATTCCTGCCTAAAACTAACATACTCATCCTCGAAGCATTGATGGTCGCCAAATTTGTATTCCACTTTTTTCCGTTCTGAATAGATTCTAGCCCTGACCATGTGCGGTTCAGTTCCATAACCGCAATAAACCTAAAAAAAGCAGTTGATATCGTGACGCCCGTCAATTGGCTAAACAAGGCATGAGTAGCCGGGGTACTTGCAGTATATCCGAAGGGGATTATCATAGTGCAGGTACTCG